>NZ_QAIU01000450.1:0-4954 GCF_003061205.1 Pseudomonas sp. HMWF006 | reverse complement strand
ATCTGGACCTGATCGCCGAGAAGGTCAATCCGGATAATCCGAATCAGGTCTGGTACCACGGCCAATGGACCGACATGGTCACCAGCGAGCAACAGATCAAGGTGAAGGGCCAGACACCGGTGACCCTGACCCTGCGTCAGTCACCCCACGGCCCGATCGTCAACGACGCCCTCGGCACGGCGGCGGGCAAGACGCCGATCGCCATGTGGTGGGCGTTCCTCGAAACACCGAACCCGATCCTCGAAGGTTTCTACCAGCTCAATCGCGCCGACACCCTGGCCAAGGCCCGCGCCGCCGCAGCCAAGGTGCAGGCACCCGGACTGAACCTGGTGTATGCCAACGCCAAGGGCGATATCGCCTGGTGGGCATCGGCGTTGCTGCCCAAGCGGCCGGCCGGGGTGAAACCGGGCTTCATTCTCGACGGCAGCAGCGGTCAGGCGGACAAGGACGGTTACTACCCGTTCAGCGCCAACCCGCAGGAGGAGAACCCGGCGCGCGGTTACATCGTCTCGGCCAACTTCCAGCCGCTGTCGCCGACCGGCATGGAGATTCCCGGTTACTACAACCTGGCTGACAGGGGCCAACAGCTCAACCGCCAGCTCAGCGACAAAAGCGTGAAGTGGAGCAACGAGGCCAACCAGAAACTGCAACTGGGCACCACCACCGCCTACGGCCCGCGCACGCTGGCGCCGTTGCTGCCGGTACTGCGTGAAGTGGTGAGTGATCCGGCGCAACTGAAGCTGGTCGAGCAACTGGCGCAATGGCAAGGCGACTATCCGCTGGATTCGGTCAGTGCCACGGTGTTCAACCAGTTCCTCTACGACCTGGCCGATGCGGCAATGCGTGATGAGCTAGGCAATGATTTCTTCGACACGCTACTGTCGACCCGCGTGATCGATGCCGCCCTGCCGCGCCTGGCGGCTAACGCCGACTCACCGTGGTGGGACAACCGCAACACGCCGAACAAGGAGACTCGAGCCGACATCGTCAAAGCGGCGTGGCAGGCGAGCATGGCGCACCTGAAACAGACCCTCGGTGACGACACGAAGGGCTGGAAATGGGGCGTGGCGCACACCCTGACCCATGGTCATCCGCTGGGTCAGCAGAAGCCACTGGAGCGGATTTTCAATGTCGGGCCATTCGCCGCGCCAGGTAGCCATGAAGTGCCGAATAACCTGTCGGCGAGAATCGGCCCGGCGCCATGGCCGGTCACGTACGGGCCCTCGACACGACGTCTGGTGGACTTCGCCGACCCGGCGCACAGCCTGACCATCAACCCGGTCGGTCAAAGCGGCGTGCCGTTCGACAGTCACTACGACGATCAGGCCGAGGCGTATGTCGACGGGATGTATGTGCAGGCACATTTCAGCGAAGAGGAAGTCACGGCCAATACCCGCAGTACGTTGAAGCTGTTGCCGGCGCGGGCAGCACCTTAAAAGCCCCTCACCCTAGCCCTCTCCCAGAGGGAGAGGGGACTGATCGGGGGATGCTCATGGCTTACACCGTCCTGACCCTGCTTTGCCGAATCCATAATCGATAAGGTCTTTCAGGTCGATGTAAAACGCCAGACACCGCGGTCGGCCCCCTCTCCCTCCGGGAGAGGGCTGGGGTGAGGGTTAAAGCGCCACCGCAAAATTCAGCCGAAACTGCTGCGGCGTCACGCCCAGCCGGCGATTGAACACGCTGCGCATGTGTTGCGCATCGCGAAAACCACACTGATACGCCACAGTCTTCAACGGCGCCGCCGTACTTTCCAGCATCACCCGCGCCGCATCCACTCGCGCCCGCTCGACGAACTCCGCTGGCGTGACCTTGGCTTCGCGCGCAAACACCCGAGAGAAATTGCGCGCGCTCATGTTCGCCGCATTGGCCAGATCAGCGATCGTCAGATCACCAGTCAGATTGGCCAATACATAAAGCTGCACCATTGCCACCACCGACGTCGGCTCCGCGTGCGGCGTCAGGAACGGACTGAACTGCGACTGGCCACCGGAGCGCTGAGTGAACACCACCAAGCGCTTGGCCACGCTCAGCGCCACTTCAGCACCGTGATCACGCGCCAGCAGGTACAACGACAGATCGATCCCCGCCGTCACCCCGGCCGAGGTGTAGAGCGCGCCGTCCTCGACGTACAGACGATCCGCCTCAACCCGTGTGGTCGGGCACAGCCGGGCCAACGCCTCGGCATCGTTCCAGTGCGTGGTGACGGTGCGCCCTTCCAGCATTCCGGCGCGCGCCAGCATGAACGCGCCGTTGCAGATCGAACCGAAGCGCTGCGCCCGTGCACACGCCTCGCGCAGCCACTCGTCGAACGTCGCGCCGAAATCCATGAAGGGCAGTTGCGGGCCGCCAGCGACCAGCAGCAGATCGTAGGCGTCGAGTGCTCCGCTGAAATGCCGATGGGCATTCAGGGTCAAACCGTTGGAGCAGGCCATCGGGCCGCGTTCGACGCCGATCACTTCGAGCCGATAGTGATCCTCGGGCGCCAGGAAGCGATTTGCCTCGGCGAACACATCCATCGGGCCGCTGACGTCCAGCGACTGCACGCCGGCGAACACGACGATGGCGACGGTTTTGGTCATGGCGGCAAAGCTCCTTTGGGTCTCTGATCCGAGTTGGCACGATTTGCAGGTGGATTGGCAAGGATCTCAGCCACGGGTCGATTGTTCGCTTCCAGCGCCGGGAACAGACTTTCCCCATCAGCGCCACAACGGCGTTTCAGTGAGGAAACCTGCCATGACCACGACCATCGCCGGCATCAAAATCCCCGACAGCGCCCTCGCTCGGGCCAGCACCGAATACATCCGCGACATCGAATCCGACCTGCTCTACCACCACTCGCGCCGGGTCTTTCTATTCGGCGCGTTGAGCGGCGAGCGCCAGCAACTGGCTTACAACCCGGAGCTGCTGTACGTCGGCGCAATGTTCCATGACCTCGGTCTGGTCGAAGGTCACCGCAGTGATGACGAGCGTTTCGAAGTGGACGGCGCCAACGCGGCAGCGGCGTTTCTCAAACCGTACGGGCTCAGCGATGACGACATCGAGCAGGTCTGGCTGTCGATTGCCCTGCACACCACGCCAGGCGTGCCGAAGTATCTGCGCCCGACGGTGGCGCTGGTCACCGCTGGCGTCGAGATGGATGTGCTGGGCATGGATTACGCCGCGTTCAGCACCGTGCAGCGTGAGGCGGTGGTGCATGCGCATCCGCGCGGAGAAGGGTTCAAGGAGTGCATCATCTGCGCGTTTGCCGACGGCTTGCGCCATCGTCCGCAGACCACGTTCGGCAATGTGAAGACCGATGTATTGAAAGATCAGGAGCCGGGGTTCAAGCCGATGAACTTTGTCGAGGTCATCCGTAACTCTCCCTGGATTTGAAGATCACCAGAAACAAACTGTGGGAGCGAGCTTGCTCGCGAATGCGGTGGGTCAGGCAACATTTCCATCGACTGACACGCCCTCTTCGCGAGCAAGCTCGCTCCCACAGGGATTGGGGTTGATCACAGATCTGTAATCAACCCCATTGGCTTACGCCGCTTCTGGAGCCGGTGCGCGACGTACGTCCGGTTGTTTCCACGAATCGGCGGCGCCTTCTTCGATGGCTTGCTGGATGGCTTTTTTGCGCGCTTCTTCGGCACGGCGGCTGAAGAACCAGACCATGAAGGTCACCAGCGATACCGCCAGCAGAATCAGGCTGGCCACGGCGTTGATCTCCGGCTTCACGCCCAGACGCACCGCCGAGAACACTTCCATCGGCAGGGTCGTCGAGCCCGGCCCGGAGACGAAGCTCGCCAGCACCAGGTCGTCCAGCGACAGAGCAAACGACATCATGCCGCCTGCTGCCAGCGACGGCGCGATCATCGGGATGGTGATCAGGAAGAACACCTTCCACGGCCGTGCACCGAGGTCCATGGCCGCTTCTTCGATCGACAGGTCCAGCTCACGCAGACGCGCCGACACCACCACCGCCACATAAGCCGCACAGAACGTCGTGTGGGCGATCCAGATAGTGACGATGCCACGTTCCTGCGGCCAGCCGATCATCTGCGCCATCGCCACGAACAGCAGCAACAGCGACAGACCGGTGATCACTTCCGGCATCACCAACGGCGCGGTGACCAGGCCACCGAACAGCGTGCGGCCCTTGAAGCGGGTGATGCGGGTCAGCACGAACGCTGCCAGCGTGCCCAGCGCCACCGCGGCGACCGCGGTGTAGCAGGCGATTTCCAGCGAGCGCAACACCGAGCCCATCAATTGCGTGTTGTCGAGCAGGCCGACGTACCACTTGATCGACCAGCCGCCCCACACTGTCACCAGTTTCGAGGCGTTGAACGAGTAGATCACCAGGATCAGCATCGGCAGGTAGATGAACAACAAACCCAGAACCAGCATCAGGCTGGAGAAACGGAAGCGCTTCATTCTTTACCCTCCATTTCCTTGGCCTGACTGCGGTTGAACAGGATGATCGGGACAATCAGGATCGCCAGCATCACCACCGCCAGGGCGGACGCCACCGGCCAGTCACGGTTGTTGAAGAACTCTTGCCAGAGCACTTTACCGATCATCAGGGTTTCCGGGCCGCCAAGCAGTTCCGGGATCACGAACTCACCCACCACCGGGATGAACACCAGCATGCAGCCGGCGATGATGCCGTTTTTCGACAGCGGCACGGTGATTTTCCAGAAGCTGTTGAAGGTGCTCGAACCGAGGTCCGACGCCGCTTCCAGCAGACTGGTGTCGTGTTTGACGAGGTTGGCGTATAGCGGCAGGATCATGAACGGCAAATACGAATAGACCACACCGATGTACACGGCGAGGTTGGTATTGAGGATCTGCAGCGGCTCGTCGATCAGGCCCATGCTCATCAGGAACCCGTTGAGCAGGCCGTTGTTGCTGAGGATGCCCATCCACGCATAAACGCGGATCAGGATCGCGGTCCAGGTCGGCATCATGATCA
>NZ_QAIU01000037.1:0-1836 GCF_003061205.1 Pseudomonas sp. HMWF006 | reverse complement strand
CCTGCGCTTCCACCGCCCTCACGCCCACCTCAACACCACCTTCGGCAACGACAAGTTTGCACTGCGTGCCGAGGCCTTTGCGCGGTTCTTCGGCACACCGCTGTTTCTTGGCGCGCAAACCGCGATCGTCGCGGTGTGGATCGGCCTCAACGTGTCGGGCGTGACGCAGTTCGACGTCTACCCGTTCATCCTGCTCAACCTCGCGTTCAGCCTGCAAGCTGCGTACGCCGCACCGTTGATCCTGCTGGCGCAGACCCGTCAGGCCGCACGGGACAAGGCGCAGTCGGACGCCGACGCACAGCACCGTGAAGCGTTGGCGGTGGCCAACACCGAGCGCCAGGCGCAGGCCGCGCAAACCACCGCGCAACTGCTCGAACTGCTGGAGCAGAACACCCGCCTCACCGAAATGACCAAGAGCCTGACTGAACGCATCGAAGGCCTGACCCGCGAACTGCATGCGCACATCTGCCAGAACCCGAAACGCTGATCACGGCAGCCGCAGCGCCCGCCCCAGCTCATCGAACAGCGTGACCACCGAACGCAAGGCCCGGCAGTCCGGGCGGGTCAGCAGCCACAGCGCGGTGTCGTAGCCGTGCAGCGGTTCGCTGAGGGCCTGCAAACCCTCGGTGATCAAAAAGTCCGGCAATGCCGCCACACCGAGTCCGCCACGCACCAGTTCAGTCACCGACAGCATGCTGTTGCAGCGATAAGACGGGGTCACGCCGGGCAACTGCTGGCGGCGCCAGGCGACGGTCGGGTGATCCGGCAAAAACTCGTCCGGGGCGATCCAGGTCAGCGCCGCCAGATCCGTTGCATCAATGTTTTGCAGATAGCGCGTACTGGCACAGACCCGGTAGGAAATCTTCGCCAGTTGCCGTCCGACCAGATGCTCCGGTGGTGTCCGCGTCAAACGCAGCGCAATGTCGGCATCGCGCCGACTGAGGTTGGCGAAATCGTTGGAGGTGCTCAGCTCAAGGGTCAGTGCCGGGTAGTTCGGCATGAACTGCGCCAGCGCCGGTAACAGCAGCCCTTGCAGCACCGAATCGGTACAGGTCAGGCGCACCGTGCCGCTGACGACTTCCCCGCCCTGCTCCACACCAATGCGCGCCGCTTCCAGCGCCTGCTCGGCGCGCTCAGCCTGTTCGGCCAGGGTCTGCGCGAGCGTGGTGGGCAGGTAACCGGCACGGCTTTTTTCGAACAGTTGCTGACCCAGCGCCGACTCCAGACGACGCACGGCGCGAAACACCGTCGACACGTCTACCCTGAGCAACTGCGAAGCCCGAGCCAGAGAACCTCCGCGCACCAGCGCGAGGATCAGCGCCAGATCCGGGTAGTCGAGTCGATAGTGCGTCGCTGCATTGATCACTTGGGAAAACGCCAATATTGAGTGCGTGAACGCCAATCTATAGTGAGCCCCATCAATCAACAAGCGCAGAGAACACTCATGGAAAACCGCGCCATCCGCATCGCCCTGATCGGCGATTACGACCCGCAAGTCACCGCCCACCAGGCGATCCCCGTTGCGCTGGGCATGCTCGCCGAGCAGACCGGCCGCGATGTGCAATTCCAATGGCTGCCCACCGAGAGAATCCACGTCGATACACCACTGCAAGATTTCGACGGTTTCTGGTGCGTACCGGCCAGCCCCTACAAAAGCGAAGCTGGTGCCTTGCGCGCCATTCGTTTTGCCCGCGAACAACAGCGCCCTTTCCTCGGCACCTGCGGCGGTTTTCAGCATGCGGTGCTGGAGTTTTCCCGCAACGTGCTGGGCTGGGCCGATGCCGAACATGGCGAGACGTCACCCGATTCGCAGCGAGCGGTGCTCACGCCGCTGAC
>NZ_QAIU01000449.1:47925-50513 GCF_003061205.1 Pseudomonas sp. HMWF006 | reverse complement strand
GTAGCAGTTCAGGTGGCTCGGGGTCGGGCACCGGCACCAATGGCGGCGCCAGCGGATCGGGCTCCGGTGCGGGTGGCGGCACCGGTTCGGCTGGCGGCGGGACTGGCGGTGCGGGCGGTGGCACGGGCGGCTGAACGAACAAGAGTCATCCGTGGTAAGGGCGTTGCCCTGTGCAACCGGTCTAACGACGCGGCCGGCGCCCACAGGGTTGATTGTCAGCGGTCGGAACGCATCAGCTCGGCCACATCGCTCTCCGGCGAAAACACCGCGGCGCGGTTGCGTCCGGCATTTTTTGCCTGATACAGCGCCGCATCCGCCCGCTGGATAAATACTTCCGGGCTGTCATTGCCGCTCGGAATAAACGAATAGCAGCCCAGGCTCACGGTGAGATAGCCGGTGGGCGAACCGCTGTGGGTGATGTGTTTGTCGATGACGCTGCGACGAATCTGCCCGGCAATGGCCAGGGCACCGTTGATATCGGTGTTCGGCAACAGCACCGCAAACTCTTCGCCCCCATAGCGCACCGCCAGATCGGCGTTGCGCTGACAGCAGGTCATGAGCACCTGCGCCACTTGCGTCAGGCAATGGTCACCGGCGACATGCCCATAGGCGTCGTTGTAACGCTTGAAGAAGTCGATATCGAGCATGATCAGGCTCACCGGGCTGACCTGTCGCGCGCCTCGGGCAAACTCGATTTCCAGGGAACGCTCGAACAGACGCCGGTTGGCCAGTCCGGTCAGGCTGTCATGGGTCGCGATCTGTTCCAGCGCCTGCTGTGCCTTGCGCAGGTTTTTCTCGATACGCTCACCATCGCGCACCTGATGAATGAACACCCAGCCGAACAGGCCGACACCCAGGGTGACCAGGGCC
The DNA here is from genome assembly GCF_003061205.1 of Pseudomonas sp. HMWF006. NCBI lineage: Bacteria > Pseudomonadati > Pseudomonadota > Gammaproteobacteria > Pseudomonadales > Pseudomonadaceae > Pseudomonas > Pseudomonas sp. HMWF006. The sequence goes on along the minus strand of NZ_QAIU01000449.1, from coordinate 49,643 downwards.
ACGATCACGCTGGACTGAAACGCCCGCGCGTACCAGCCCTCAAGGATCGTGTCCTTTGACGTGGCGGCGGCCACCACCAGCGGGTACGACGCCAACCGCCGGTAGCCATACAAACGCTCGACGCCGTCGACCACCGAATTGATCATCGCGGTACCGGCCGACGCCTCGGGCAGCGCCTCCCGATAGATCTGGCCTTGCGCCAGCGACGTGCCAATCAGGCTTTCATCGAACGGTCGGCGGGCGAGCAACGTGCCGTCGGTGAATCCGATGAACATGATGCCGTTGTCGTCGAGGCTGAAGCTTTCGAAGAAGTGATCGAAATACGACATCTTGATCCCGGACAGCAACACCCCCTGAAAACGGCCGGCGCGATCATTGACGCGTTTGGAAATCGGGATGATCCACTCGCCGTTCTCGCGGCTGCGGATGGCCGGGCCGATGTGCGCCAGCGTCGAGGCGTTCTGCTGGTGATACTTGAAATACTCGCGGTCGGCCACGCCATTGCCACGGGGCAGATCGGTAAACGAGGTAATCACCCACTGCCCCTGGGTATCAAACAGGAAGATGCCGTGCAACTGGTTCAGTTGCTGCACCCGCCGGGCGAAGGTTTGCTGCAGCCGAGGCCGTTGCGCCGCACCGTAACCGTCATTCTGAATCCAGTCGACCAGGCTGGTCATGACCAGGTCCGCCGCCAGAAAGGTGTCCTCGGCCTGTTGCGCCATGGCCCGCGTCAGGTTGCTGGAGGCCACCTGCGCCACCGCCAGATCCTGACGCCGTGACTGTTCCAGTTGCAAATACAGTAAACCGAGCAGGCACAACCCCACCGCAACGATAAACCACGCGGCGGCTTTACGCAGCGGCAGGCGTTTAAGGGCGCCTCCGGGGGCTTGATGCGGATCATGAATGGGGATAGGCAAAAACGTGTCCTGGGCAGGTACGACAAGGGCAAATGCCCGTAACCCTTATATTTTGTGAGCGTAGCCCACCGGGATGCACGGGGCAAACGCCACGCTCCCGCCCAGATGTATCGGCGCACAGCGCATTTGGATGATCGCTGTTCGCCGATTTATTTTCGATGCCTGCTTTGCGGTTAATCCGTTGTGAAGGGCCAGACGGCGCATCGCACTGTACAGATGCACCCGTGGCGGGTGGCCGGCGGTCAAAGCCTGACCGGGAGATGCGTACTCGGGTTCACCAAAAACCTGTGGCGAGGGCGCTTACTCCCTTGCCACCAGGTCCGTGTGGTCCTTTCGACCTTGAATCAGTTCAACGCGACGGCGGCACCCGAATATCCCCCGCCCGGCACTGCGTCTTCACGCCTTTGCCGCACGCGCCGAATTGCAGATCCTTACCCATGCACACCCGCACTTCCGACAGTTCCGGGCCGCTGCAGATCACCGCGATGCCATCAGCCGGAATCCCCGGATTGGCCTTGCGGAACAGGTCAGCGATTTCCTGGGCTTCGAAGTAATACGAAGAACTGAACGGTTGCAGCGCCTGCGGGATTTTGACGGCGCCAACGGCTTTGTCCGCCTCATCCAGATAACCCATCGCGCCGAGGCCGCTGCACGTGCCGTGCTTGGACCATTCGTGGTCGAGCAGTTTCCTGGTCGGGAACAGCGTCAGCCCCTTGCTGGTTTCCGCAGCCGACAGGGTGGTCAGCGGCGGGCAGGATTCCGGCCAGCCGCCCTTGGCGTATTGCGGCCACAAACCGTGCA
>NZ_QAIU01000449.1:22309-47915 GCF_003061205.1 Pseudomonas sp. HMWF006 | reverse complement strand
GCCGTAGCCCTTGCCGGAACATTGCGCGTCATCTTTGTGGGTCAGGCAGAACGTCGGCGACCAGGACAGCGTCAGCAGGTAGTAATCGAACACCCCCGCCACCGATTCCGCCTGCGCCTTGCTCGACTGCGACTGACGCGCCGAACTCAAACCGATGCTACCGGCCGTCAGCGCAATCACCGCCAAAATTGTAAACAGCTTTTTCATCTACCCGCTCCTTGGGACGCCTGCGTCCGTGGTTTTCGATCCTGACCAGACTTGGCCAGCGCTGATTTCGACACGCTTGTGTTGCAAGTGCATGACGCAAGGCAACGCCGTACCCCGTTGAAAGGTCTACGATTAACAGGCAGCCATCAAACCAAGGGATCCGAAATGAGTAAAGCAGACGAACTCGCCGCCAAACTCAAGCAAACCCGGCACACCCACGCGGATGCCGCGCTGGAGATCGATTGCTGGCCGGCGCAGGTGTACGACTTGTACCACCGCATCGAGGCGTGGCTGCAGCCGGTCACCGAAGTCGGCCTGAAAATTCGGCGCAATCCGACCCACGTTTGCGAACGTTCTCCGGATGGTGAATCCCACGATTACGCCATCGACCAACTGGTAATCGAGGCCAATCATCAAACCCTGACATTCGATCCCATTGCGCGGTTTACCGAGGATGGCGCCGGGCGGGTGCAAATCATCCCCTCAGCCACGGACACCTATCTGCTGCGTACCGTGGATGAACACGGTGAAAGCCATTGGTGGGTGCAGTCGATTGAAACAGGTCAGCAACTGGATGCCATCGCCCTGACCGAAAACAATCTTTTGCTGGCGGTGCAGGAAGGCCTCGGTCTGTAAGCCTTTTACTGGCGCCGCGTCGAACAGAAATCGACGATCACCTGCGAAACGGCATCGAGCATCTGCGGATCGGCATGCGCTGCGACAAATAAGCGGAACTGCGCATCCGGCAACGCCGGCAAACCCTGCTCCGCTGCCAGCGCTGCCACCCCCTGCCCCAACTGACTCGCCGGCATCGGCGCCACGGCAAATCCGGATGCCGCCGCTGCGCGCAACCCGGCCGTGCTCGAACACAGCATGGCCGTGCGCTGAGAAATGCCGGCCCGGGCCAAACGCGTCAATGCGGCTTCGCGATACGGACACGGCTCTGGAAACAGCGCCAGCGGCAGTGGCGTCGGTAAATGCGCGACAGGTTGCGCGGCCCAGGCCCACACCAGCGGCTCCTGCCACAGCAAAACGCCAGATTCACCGGTTTCGCACAGCGAACCGATGACCATTTCCAGATCACCCTGTTGCATCTGGCTCAGCAAGGTCCCGGGAATATTCACCTGCACATCAATCTCCATGCCCGGATGCTGCGCCGCGCAATCCTGCAACGCGCGCAGTAACCGTGCCTCGACAAAATCCTCGGACACGCCAATCCGCACCCGCCCTTGAAACGGCGTGCGCGTGAGCTGCGCCCAGGCATCGCGGTTCAGCGCCAGAATCGTCCGCGCATAGGCCATGAGGCGCTCGCCATCGGCGGTGAGTTGTTGCGATCGCGTCGTGCGCTTGAGCAGGGGTTTGCCGACCTGCTCTTCGAGTCGGCGCAGATGACCGCTGACCGCCGACTGCGTCAGATGCAGTTTTTCCGCGGCACGACTGAAGCCGTCCTCATCGACAACGGTGACAAAGGTCTTGAGCAACAGGGCGTCGAACATAGTGAGATACGTGATCAATGGATGATTTATTTACAATTTATAGTTAGATCCTCGCTATGTTGCAATGCCTCGCACTCCCCCACCGAATGCCGAGGCCTTAACGTGACCACTCTTCTTCACATCGAATGCTCGCCGCGCAAACAGCGCTCCGCCTCACTGGAGGTCGCGCGCCAGTTCATCGACCGCTATCAACAGCATCACCCGCAGACGCGCCTCGAAACCCTGGATTTATGGGGCATGCAGCTTCCGGAATTCGACGAAGAGATGCTGAATGCCAAGTACGCCGGACTCAATGGCACACCGCTGTCGCCGCGCCAGCAAACGGCGTGGGATCAGCTCAAACACCTCGCCGCGCATCTGCATCGCGCCGATATTCTGGTGCTGTCGGTGCCGCTGTGGAATTTCAGCATTCCGTACAAGCTCAAGCATTTCATTGACCTGGTGTCGCAGAAAGACATCCTCTTCAGTTTCGACCCGCAACACGGCCTGCAAGGTTTGCTGAAAAACAAAACCGCCGTGGCCGCCTATGCCTGCGGAATGGATTTTTCCGCGCAATCGGCCACACCCGCCGAGCGCTTCGATTTTCAGAAACCCTACGTGGCCGCGTGGCTCGAGTTTATCGGCATCAGCGATGTGCACGAGTTGAGCGTCGAGAAAACCATTCTCGGCGAAGACGTCGATCGTCAGGCGCGGCTCGCGGCGTCACAACAGGCGCGGGATCTGGCCGATCATCTCGCCGCGAATGAAGCTGTCAAAACTGTAATCTCCGCCTCAGCCAACTGAAAGCTGGCGCTGGTTAGCCTCCCCGTCATGAGTCAAACGGGGATTTCCAGCGCATGCCTTCCAACCCATCACGACGCACCTTCGTCAAAGGCCTCGCCGCCGGCAGCCTGCTCGGTGGCCTTGGCCTGTGGCGCACGCCGGTCTGGGCGCTGAACGCTCCCGGTCAATTGCATGAACTGAGCGGCAGCGAGTTCGAGCTGTTCATTGGCGAAACCCCGGTCAACTTCACTGGCAGCCCACGCACGGCGATGACCATCAACGGCAGCCTGCCCGGCCCGTTGCTGCGCTGGCGCGAGGGCGACACCGTGACGCTGCGGGTGCGTAACCGGCTCAGCGCCAGCACCTCGATTCACTGGCACGGCATTCTGCTGCCGGCGAACATGGACGGCGTGCCGGGCCTGAGCTTTCACGGCATCGAGCCGGGCGGCGTGTACGTCTATCAATTCAAGGTGCGGCAGAACGGCACCTACTGGTATCACAGCCATTCCGGCTTGCAGGAACAGGCCGGTGTTTACGGGCCGCTGGTGATCGACGCGAAAGAACCCGAGCCGTTCCACTACGACCGCGAGTTCGTGGTGATGCTCAGCGACTGGACCGACGAAAACCCGGCCAACCTGCTGAAGACCCTGAAAAAACAATCCGACTACTACAATTTCCACAAACGCACCGTCGGCGATTTCATCGAGGACGTCAGCGAAAAAGGCTGGGGGGCCACCGTCGCCGATCGCAAGATGTGGGCAGACATGAAGATGAACCCCACCGACATCGCCGACGTCAGTGGCGCCACCTACACCTTCCTGATGAACGGCCACGCGCCGGATAACAACTGGACCGGGCTGTTCCGCGTCGGCGAAAAGCTGCGCCTGCGCCTGATCAACGGCTCGGCGATGACCTACTTCGATGTGCGCATTCCCGGGCTGAAAATGACCGTGGTCGCGGCGGATGGCTTGCATGTCAAACCGGTCAGCGTCGATGAACTGCGCATCGCCGTGGCCGAAACCTACGACGTCATCATCGAGCCGGACGCCGACGCGTACACGCTGTTTGCCCAGGCCATGGATCGCAGCGGTTATGCCCGTGGCACCCTCGCCACTCGCGCCGGGCTATCTGCGCCGGTACCGGTTGTGGATCCGCGCCCGTTGGTGACCATGGACGACATGGGTATGGGCGGCATGGATCACGGTTCGATGGACATGAGCGCCATGGATCATTCAGCGATGGGCCCGATGCAATCCCATCCCGACAGCGAAAAAGACAATCCGCTGGTCGACATGCAAGCCATGAGCACCGCACCCAAACTCAACGACCCCGGCCTCGGCCTGCGCAACAACGGTCGTCGTGTCCTGACCTACGCCGACCTGCGCAGCACCTTCGAAGACCCGGATGGCCGCGACCCGAGCCGCACAATCGAACTGCACCTGACCGGCCATATGGAAAAATTCGCCTGGTCGTTCAACGGCATCAAATTCGCCGACGCCGAGCCCTTGCGTCTGAAGTACGGCGAGCGCATCCGCCTGGTGCTGGTCAACGACACGATGATGACCCACCCGATTCACCTGCACGGCATGTGGAGCGATCTGGAAGACGAAAACGGCGACTTCCAGGTGCGCAAACACACCATCGACATGCCGCCCGGCACGCGCCGCAGTTATCGCGTGACCGCCGATGCGCTCGGCCGCTGGGCCTATCACTGCCACCTCCTGTACCACATGGAAACGGGCATGTTCCGCGAAGTGCGGGTGGAAGAATGAAGGGGCCGCTGATGACTCGACTCACCACGTTTTCCTTGTTGCTCATCGGCAGTTCGGCGATGGCCGCCAGCGACATGCCGGGCATGGATCACAGCCAGATGTCCGGCATGGATCACTCGGCCATGCAAAGCATGGACGACGGCATGATGCAGCCCGCCGCGCCGACCGAAAGCCGCACGCCGATCCCGCCCCTGACCGACGCCGACCGCGCCGCCGTGTTCACCAGCCCCGGCGGCCATCAGGTCCACGACAGCGCGATCAACAGCTACTTTCTTGCCGACAAACTCGAATGGCAGGACGCCGATGACGGCAGCGCGTTGGCCTGGGATCTGTCCGGCTGGATCGGTGGCGATATCGATCGTCTGTGGCTGCGCTCCGAAGGCGAACGCAGCAACGGCAAGACCGAAGACGCCGAGCTTCAGGCGCTTTGGGGCCATGCGATATCGCCCTGGTGGGACGTGGTCAGCGGCGTGCGTCAGGACTTCAAACCCGGCGCGCCGCAGACCTGGGCCGCGTTCGGTTTAAAGGGCATGGCGCTGTACAACTTCGAAGCCGAGGTCACTGCGTTTATCGGTGAAGGCGGCCAGAGCGCGCTGCGGTTCGAGGGTGACTACGACATCCTGCTGACCAATCGCCTGACCCTGCAGCCCACCGCCGAAGTTAACGTCTACGGGAAGAACGATGCGCAACGGGGCATCGGTTCCGGCCTTTCCAACACTGAGCTCGGCCTGCGCTTGCGTTATGAAATCCGCCGCGAATTTGCCCCCTACATCGGCGTAACGTGGAACCGTACTTACGGCAACACCGCCGATTACGCCCGCGAAGAAGGCGAGGATCGCAGCGAAGCGCGCCTCGTGCTTGGCGTGCGGATGTGGTTCTGAATCCCATTAGAAAACAACCCAGAGGTCTTGCATGCGCACATTGAACATCACCCTTGCACTCGCCAGCGGCTTGCTCCTGAGCAGCCTCGCCCAGGCCCATCCGAAACTGCTCTCGTCGAGCCCGGCCGAAGGTGCCGACGGCGGCGCACCCGGCAAGATCGAACTGCACTTTTCCGAGAACCTGCTGACCCAGTTCTCCGGCGCCAAACTGGTGATGACCGAAATGCCCGGCATGGCCCATTCGCCGATGCCGATGAAAGCCAAGGTCAGTGCCGGCAGCGACCCGAAAAGCATGCTGATCACCCCGCTCGCGCCGCTGCCCGCCGGCACCTACCAAGTCCAATGGCGCGCGGTGTCTAGCGACACGCACCCGATCACCGGCAATGTCACGTTCAAAGTGAAGTGAGCGATGGCTGACCTGATCAACATCCTCCTGCGGTTTGCGTTGTATGTGGATTTGCTGCTGTTGTTCGGGCTGGCGTTGTTTGCGCTGTACAGCGCTGAGGCGTTGCTGCGCTTTCGGCCGATATTGCGCGGGATGGCGTTGATCGGGGCGCTGTTGTCAGTCGCCGGATTGGTGTTGATGACCCGCGCCATGAGCGGCGAAACGACGTTCGCGGCGCTGTGGCCGCATCTGCAGATGATGCTGCTGGAAACCGACGTCGGGCTGGCGTGGGCGCTGCGGATGAGCGCGCTGATCGTGGTGTTGATCAGGCCCGGCGCAGGGCTTGCATCGTTGGCCGGCGCCGTCGCCCTCGCCTCTCTCGCGTGGAGCGGGCATGGGGCGATGGACGAGGGAGTGCTGCGGTTCTGGCATTTTCTCAGCGACATTCTGCACCTGCTCGCGGCGGGCGCGTGGCTGGGTGCGATGTTGGCGCTGGTGTTGATGGCGCGGGGGCTTGTGGATGAGGCGCGCATTCGCCTGCTGGTGTTATCGGTCAAGCGCTTTGAGTGGGTCGGCGCGGTGATCGTGCTGACACTGTCGATTACCGGTGCAGTGAATTACCTGTTTATCGTCGGGCCGAGGCTTGACGACGTGTTGCTCGGCACTTACGGGATGCTGCTGGCGATCAAGGTTCTACTGTTTGCGGGGATGTTGGTGTTGGCGGCGTTGAACCGCTTTCACCTTGGCCCTTCGCTGCAACAATCGTTGCGCGATGGGCAGCATGCCGTCGCGGCCAATGCGCTCAGACGCAGCGTGGTGGTTGAACTGGCAATGGCCTTACTGATCGTTGCATTGGTGGCGTGGCTCGGCACGTTGAGTCCGGCCCCGGGATGACACCCGACAAAGCCTTTCACTACACTGGGCCACCGTCCTTCCCGGAAGCCCGATCACAATGACAACACTAAAAAGCACAATGATCCTCTGCGGCCTGCTGACCGTGGCCGCCAGCGCCCACGCCGAGTCAAGTGCTTCACACCTCGACAGCATCCAGCAACAAGGCCAGTTGCGCGTGTGCACCACCGGTGACTACAAGCCCTATACCTTCAAACGCCCGGACGGCGACTTCGAAGGCATCGACATCGCCATGGCCCGCTCGCTGGCCGACAGCCTCGGGGTCAAAGTCCAATGGGTGCAAACCACCTGGAAAACCCTGATGCCGGACATGCAGGCCGGCAAGTGCGACATCGGTATGGGCGGCATCTCGGTGACGCTGGAGCGGCAGAAAAAAGCCTACTTCAGCAACACCCTCGACACCGACGGCAAGATCCCGCTGGTGCGCTGCGCCGATGTCAGCAAGTACCAGACGGTCGAACAGATCAACCAGCCCGATGTGCGCCTGGTCGAACCCGCCGGCGGCACCAACGAAGCCTTCGTCCACGCCTTCCTGCCCAAGGCGCAACTGGCCCTGCACGACAACGTGACGATCTTCCAGCAACTGCTCGACAACAAGGCCGACGTGATGATCACCGATGCCTCGGAAGCGCTGTATCAGCAGAAACTCAAACCAGGGTTGTGCGCGGTGAATCCGCATCAATACATGCAATACGGCGAGAAGGCGTACCTGCTGCCGCGCGATGACATCAGCTGGAAACTGTATGTCGATCAGTGGCTGCACCTGAGCAAGGTTACCGGCCAGTATCAGAAGGTCATTGGCGAGTGGCTGGCCGTGCCGCAGTAAAAAAACCTGAGGCTATTCTGTGGCGAGAGAACTTGCTCCCTCGCCACAAACTATTTGCCACTCAACAACCGCCGTATTTCAGTCGTCGTGCAACATCCCGGAGCTGTATTGGTTAAGACTGCTGCCAATACTGTTACCGCCAAACTTCAGGGTCGTCGCATTGTTGCGCCCCTGCGGCGACTGACAATCCGCCGAAAAACAACTCGTCGTGGTCAACCCACCCGCCCCCGAACAAGCACTCAACGCCGATACAGCGGCAGCAATCAACAGCACTTTGACGACATCGACGCGCATGGCACGACTCCCCTGGGGATGAAAAAACGAGACAACACCGACTGATACCACCATCCTAGGCCCACGCCTCAAACGGCAACATGAAACTTTACAGATCGACAGCGCAGGTTCAGTTGCAAACCCTGCGAGACAAGGACCGCCGAATGCAATTCCTCCCCCTCACCGAAATCGCCCCTGCGATCCAGGCCCACGTCCGCACCCTGCGCAACCAACCGGACGTGCGCAAATTCATGTACACGTCGCATGAAATCAGCGAACACGAACATGCCAAATGGCTAGCATCCTTGCACGGCAATCCACGGCAGCAAGTGTTTGTGGTGATCAAGGATGAGCAAGCGGTGGGCGTAGTTTCGTTGAATGCGATCAACGCTTTGCACAAGACCGCCGATTGGGCGTTTTATCTGGATGTCGGTTTGCAGGGGAAAGGCTTGGGCAGCGTGGTCGAGTTCTGGCTGCTCGATTACGCGTTTGATGTCGCGGGTCTGGAAAAGCTGAATTGCGAAGTGCTGGCGATGAACACCGCAGTGGTGAAGATGCATCAGAAGTTCGGGTTTGAGGTTGAAGGTGTGCGGCGGCAGAACGTGGTAAAGGACGGGGTGCGGGTCGATGTGGTGTTGTTGGGGATGACCAAAGCTGAATGGCTTGGCAAACGTCCGACGCTGGTCCCCGTGATCGAGCGGATCAGTGCGAGCTGAAAGTGTTCATCGCTGCAGCCACGCACTCGCAGGGATCTGCGCCAATGATTTGAAGGCAGGCCTGGCGAACCAGTACCCCTGCATCAGATAAATGCCGCAATCGGCGAGAAAATCTCGTTCCTCGGCATCTTCAATGCCCTCGGCGATCACCTCCACGCCCAACTCTCTACACATATTCACCACGTTACGCACGATGATCTGGCGCACTCGGTCACGGTGAATATCCCGGATCAGCGCCATATCCAGCTTGATCAAGTCCGGCTGAAAATCCGCCAACAAGTTAAGGCCGGAATAGCCGGCGCCAAAATCGTCGATCGCCGTCTTGAAACCAAACTCGCGATACTCACGCAATATGTTCATCAAATGCTTGTTGCTTTCAACGTGCTCGCCCTCCACCGCTTCGAAGATCAGCCGCTCCAACGGGAAGCCGTAAGTACGCGCCGCTTCCAGCGTGCTGCGAATGCACACCTCCGGCCGGTACACGGCATTCGGCAGAAAGTTGATCGACAAGTACTGGGTCATCCCTAACTCAGCCGCCGTGGAAATCGCCCGCACCCGACACAGTTGATCGAATCGATAACGGTTGTGATCGTCCACCTGCTCCAGGACTGAAAAGGCGCCCTCACCATTCACCCCTCGAACCAAGGCTTCATGGGCAAACGTCGTTTGATCGCGCAGATCGACGATGGGCTGAAAGGCAAAAGCGAAATCCATATCCGGCACGCCTTTGTTTTTACAACCGTGGCACCCTGCGGAAGAGGTCGATGATGTTGGAAAGTCGGACATGAACCACTCTGATGACGGCGTGCAACCTTCCATGGTGATAAAAAACAGCTACTGGACTTAGTTATCTGCAAACAAGGCAATAACTGTAGCCCTGCGGCGCCGGAATAGTTGAAGGCGCCGCGTGCTCTACGTGCAAATGCTCAGGTGCGGAAATGCGCGGTCATTCGCTGCAGGTCCTGCCCCAGCGACGCCAGTTCAATCGTCGCTGCCGCACTCTCTTCGCTGGCGACAGCCGACTGGTCAGCCACATCACGCACACTGACGATGCTGCGATTGATTTCGTCGGCCACGGCACTTTGCTGCTCGGCGGCGGCCGAGATCTGCAGGCTCATCTCCTGGATCGTACCGATGGACTGGTTGATCTCGGTAATTGCCAAGTCGGCCTTCTGCGCCAACTCCACCGTATCGAGGGTGCGCTCGCGGCTGGAGGCCATCAACGTCGCGGCCGCTTGCGTGCCTTGTTGCAGGGTGACGATCAGCGCTTCGATTTCCTTGGTCGAGTCCTGCGTGCGCTGCGCCAGCGAGCGCACTTCGTCTGCCACCACCGCGAAACCACGTCCCTGCTCACCCGCCCGCGCCGCTTCGATCGCGGCGTTCAACGCGAGCAGATTGGTCTGCTCGGCAACGGCTTTGATCACATCGATCACTTTGCCGATCTGCTCGCTGTCCTGAGTCAGCACGTTCATCGCACCGCCCAACTCTTCAATGGCCACCGCGAGCTCGCTGATCTGCACCGTCGCCTGCTTCACCACCGTACTGCCGTGGCGCGCCTGCTGATCGGCCAGGGTCGCGGCAGCGGAGGCATCAGTGGTGTTACGCGCCACTTCCTGCACGGTCGAAGCCATTTCGTGCATCGCCGTGGCGACTTGATCCACTTCACTTTTCTGCTGACGCACACCCGCACTGGTCTGCTCGCTCATGGCCGAGAGCTTTTCCGCAGAGGTCGAAATGTGCGTGACGCCATTGCCGATACCTTGCACCAGCGTGTTGAGGTTCTGCGCCATGTCCTGCATCGCATTTTGCAGATCGCCCAACTCATCCTTGCGCGCAGACTTGGCCTGTACCGTCAGGTCGCCTTTGGCAATACGTCGAGCCAGATCAACCGTCAGCGCCAGCGGCGCAGTGATCTGACGCGAAATGACCACCGAGGCAAAAAGCCCGATCACCAGCGCCAACACGGTCAATACCGCCATCTGGATAAAGGCCGAATGCTGATCCTCACGCGCCAGGCGCTGCTGGGTGTCCATCAGGCCAGTCATGATCTTGTCCATCGCCTTGCTTTCCTGGTCGACCTGCTCGCGCATGGTCTGCTTCTGCTCAAACAGCCCGGCCACTTCCACCAATACTTCGCGATAACGACGCATGCCGGCGTGCGCTTCCTCCAGTTGGCTCGACAGGGCCGTCGGCAGGCTGGTGCGCGCCTTGGTGATATCACCCAGGAAGGTATCAATGGTCTCCATCATCAGTTTTTTATTCACGTCGTTGGGCACCGCAATGTAACGACGCAACATCAGGCGAAACGTGGTCATGCCATTGCGCAAGTCGGCCACCGTGCGCAGCTCCCGCACGCGTTCGCCATCGGCAGACGCCAACGCACTGGTCGTGGTGCCTTCAAGCATGCCGGCAAAGGTCTGCGCGTACTTGTCCGACAGCGCCGTCAGCGGTTTCAGGGCATCCGTGGTCGACTGATCGGCAGCGATCAGCCGCTTGACCTTCTGGTCGTAGGCAACAATCGTGGCTTGCAAAGCCTTCAGAGCTTGCTGGTTCTCAGCGCGGGTCAAGGTGTCCAGCGCCTTGCTCACCAGTCCCTGCAAGACATTCAACTGAGCGTTATAGGAATCGGCGAACGCTGCGTCAGCGGCGGCTTCGTACTGTTTCTCGGACAAACGCATATCTTGCGTCGCGTCATTCAGCGTGCCAATCAGACGCGTCGTACTCAAACGATCAACCAGCACGCCGTTGCTGTTATAGCCAATGAAGGCAACCGCCAAAACAGCCAGCAAAAGAATGCCAAAGCCAGCGCCCAGCTTGCGGGAAACTTTGATGTCACCCAGGAAATTCGATGCTACTGCCATATTCAGCCTCAAACGCCCAGACGCGAAACGCCGGGCACAAAAAAATAGATCTCCGGCAACCGCAGTCACCGTCCAGACATTCGGGGGTCGTCATCCAAGGCGTAATACGGGACGCTCCAGCTGTCCCGGAAATGCAAATGCCGATGCGGATCCTGGTGAAGCGTCGAAAACAACCCGACGCGAGCACCGGCAGACAAACCCGTCACGTCGCAAGCAGAGCGTCTGCACGCCGGATTTATCGTTTCAGCAAAGGTGTCTGGGAGGATGCTATTAATTTTGCGAAAACTTGTACAACTTTATATTTTTGTATAATCGTTGAACTTTTCGAGCGGCGTGATGACGCATTGCCATCATGATTTGTGGCACATCGCTACTGACGTAAAACGGGGCTGGAAATGCTGATTCAGGTGCTGGCCCCTCTGCGGCGAGCAGTGGCTGCACGCCACAGAGGAGCGAGAGGTTTACGGCTTGATTTCGACCTTATCCAACGCCTGATTCACCGCCAACTCCCCCAACATCACCACCTGCGCAATGCCCAGCGCAGTCTTGCGCTGCGAGGGTTCGAGCGTCGCGGCGAAGTTATTGAGCATTTCCGAGGCGGAACCCAGCGTTTCACTGGCGTTGGCCAGCAGGGATTCCGAGTCGTACTTCGGATTGGCGAGGTACATGCGCTCGGGTTCGTTGGTGCTGGCCATGATGTGGCTGGCGGGAAGGAGATAGTGATCGAGGGCGCGCTCGGCGGCTTCGTGGAGTTTTTTGGAGTTGGGGGATTCGTAGGGGGATGCGGGGTCGGTTTCTGGCGGGTTGGGTGTTGGTTTGAACATAAGTGAAACTCCAATGCTATTTGTGGAGCTTTCACCCTCTCGCTACCAAACGATGGGTGGCGGCCATACGAAGGTTGGTAGACCGGGCATTGGAACCGGCGCTTCCGAAGAAGCCCTGCGCATGGCCACCATCAAAACAGCCCCCAAGAAAGGCGCTGTGCTGGGATGACGCAATGCATCAATGCTGCGGGTCTACCAAACCCGATCACTGTTTTTCAGTGACCCAAGAACGATAGAACCCGCGGGCTAGAGGCACAAGCCGGCGGATTCTGTCTTAGGTGTAGGGCGCGGCGCAAGATGTTGTAGGTGAGCGACTACAACAATATGTCTCATCTAAACATGCGAGTTTTCTGTGTTTAAAACGTTTAATAAGCACAGTGATCGAACCAGAGCCTGTCGCCATTTGCGAGGTGCTCTGTGCACTTTTTACAAGCGCTGTCCGTTGCTCCTATGATGGATCGGACTGACTTCTCTTCTAGCTCCCGTATCTAAAGGCTCAAAAACATCCCCGCCAACCCGCGTACCAGTTGCGTACCAGCAGCTCTTTTTCTCTCCCTTCTTCCCATGCCTTCTGCTGACGGCCTCAGCAAAATTTAAGCATCCGTTATCGGTTCCAATCCTGGCACTGTCGATCATCGGCTCAATCGAGTTTTGTGAGAGCTAATACCGCGTGTATGGAAGGAGGGAAAACCTCCTCGTCTATGCTTGACCCGTTTTCAGGTTGACCCCTGGGAAAAAGGTAATATAGGTAATATTCTGTTTTAACGCCGAAAAAACCCAATAAATTCAATATGTTAAGAAGAATCTATAAAGGTAATAATAGGGTAAGAAAAAGGTTAGAAAATTACCTTTAGTGGTAGTAATTCCGCTTACCTGCGAAACCCTTTAAAATCAATCAGTTATCAAAATATTACCTCCCTCCTTACCAAATATTACCTTCAAAGGTAATACGCCCAAGCCACGTTCTATAAGGGCTACAGCCCAATTTTTACACCGGCTTACCAAAATTACCTTTTTCCCAGCCTCGAACTGAAATCAGCCCCCCCAAATGCCCTGCTATGCTTCCTGCTTTCCGAATGGAGTCGAAGCATGGCCAGCGAATATTCCCTCACCGTCGTCCTCGAAAAAATCTACGAAAACCAGTTGGGACTTGAAGCTGCGTTGATGGAGTTGGTGCTGTTAGTCGAGCAGCAGGGATACGAGACCGTTGGGGAGAATGCCCGTGTCGCACTTGAGCGAATTGGCGAGAATGCAGGCTTTATCAATCAAGGCTTGGCACGATTAAAAAATCTGGAAAAGGACTAGCTTGTCCATGACAAAAACTAGTCCTTACGCACAAGCGTTAAATCACATGGAACGCATAGTTAATGTGCTTTCAATGCGCGTTCCTGCTCCCAAGCGTGTTCAATTTCGAGGGTCGTTCGTTTATCGGCATGTTGAGAAAACGATACATCAGGCATTGGTACAGAAGCTCGCACGGATGGTCAGCAGTCTTCATGCCGCAAGGCTGCTCTTGGAAGCGGGTTTTGTACAAGAACAGGCATCGCTACAACGCATTCTCGACGAAATTACCGAAGATATTTCGTTCTTGGTTTTTTCGATAACAAGCGGTGAGTCAACCCCAGCACATGAGAAATACTTGGAGTACTTTTTCCAAGAAGAATTTGATCCCTCTGAGCAGTCCGTTTCGTCTACGGACAGGGGAATGGTTTCGAGGAAAAAAATTCGCGCGTATTTGGATCGCTGCGTGAATGGCGCAAAAGGTTCAAGCAAACACCTAGACATTTCTAGAACTGTCAGCAAAGCATATTCTGGTTACGTGCATGCTGCATCACCTCAAATCATGGATATGTATGGGGGAGTTTCGTGTGGATTTTTTATGCGAGGCATGCGCGGGACAATCAGGCAAGCTGAGCATCGCGCTGACTTTTGGAACTATATGTATCGAGGCATCATGGCTTGTTGCTTAACAGCGCAGGCGTTCGATGATGACGAGTTGTTCGTTTCAATCCGCGAGTTTGAGGCTAGCTTTCGAGAGGCAACAAGCACCGACTATCAGTCAAATGATTGGCCATCAGTTGATGGCATCGATAACGGTTAGACAACATGATCACAAGTAAAAAACTGAAAACACTGGAAGCTATTAATTTTGTAAATGGCGCGAAAGAATGGATATAAACAAGCAGCACACCCCTATTGATGAACCTGTCGCACAGATCAACAGCGCCGTCATTTCCGAGATAAGCAACCTAGTCAAAGCTAGGCTTCAGCAAGACGTGCCAACTGATGAGCAAACAAAGACAATTTTAAATCTCGCTTACGAGATGGCAATTGAAAAACTGCATAAATTGTTGGACTCTCGTCATCCAGCCAGTTGGATACTAGAAGCTTATAAGCAGACTTTTATGTGGACTGCTGTCTACAAACAAGAGCTAACTCCATGGGAGAATTTCGAATCTCCTAAAGAGCTAGCACCTATTGGCAGGTTTGGTTGGCGCTATGCAATAGAGTATCTTCTCTCTAAAAAAAACTTAAATAGCATAAGTCGCGTAAAACCCACTTACGATGAAGTTTCTGAAGCATTCACGTTGCTCAACATTTCGGCCAACTCCGCAGAATGGTCAAACCTTATTCATTTTTTTCCAGACGTCTATGGCAACATTAAATTTGACTTGACTACCGACTATGGCTTGCTAACCCCATTATTGGACAACTCAGCAGAACCCACACTTGCAATCCGCTCAAGGTACATGTTCAAAAAAGAAGTAAATGAATGGAGCAGACTCACAACAACAAGAGCTCAATCTATAGAACATTTTGTAGAGTCAACCCTTAGCACGGCTATGAAGGAAGAGCTTGGTTTCACTATTGCTCAGCTAAAAACGCTGATTGACGCACTATGCCGAACAATCCTATCTTCCGGCTATACAATTATTTTACCAGGTCGATATATGATCGACTGGGCATCGGACGAAAGCGGAATACCAAAAGATACCGTTGCCAACATTTTTGACTTTATAAATTTATCACCTAATTCCTTAACAGATATCGACAGGGACTTTCTTGACAAGAAAGATCCTATTCGCATGATAAATTTTGCTGGCGTCAGAATTGACAACCTAAATCATCTGGGCTCAATCTACCCAAAACCAGCAACTAAAAAGCCGCATATAAAACAAGCAAAATGGCATATCATAATCAATATCTTCATGCTCGGAGAGTGGTATGACACATTCATGTACAAATGCTCTAATGGTCAGCGCCAAGATCTAAAATCCTATCCCGTACTGAATCATGCGCTCGAAAAAATTGAACAGTTTCAGAGACGAGACGTGTTTGAGTCTGTTGTAGCTGAAATTTTTACAGCACGTCAGGTAAAGCGCATTCAAAGTTTAAAAAAGTGGAGAACCCCAGAGGGACGTTCCATTCCCCTTCCCTGCGGCGAGATTGACATAATTGCCTACCATGAACCTTCTGGAGTGCTTTTTGTAGTTGAGTGCAAGGCTGGAGCACCGGCGTTAGACTCGAGAGGTTTTTCCCAACAACAAAAAGATCATTTCAAACAAAAAAAATACGATGAAAAATTTCGCTCAAAAATCGAATGGGTTACAGAAAACATACCTACCATTTTTCGTTCGAAAGAATTTGACGGCCTGCCCTACAATCTTGACTCGATCAAAGTTGTGCCTGTTTTTGTTACTCGATACCCCACCATCATCAAATTTTATATAGAAGATTATAAGGTCATGACGTTTGCGGAACTTGACGAGTACATCGTATCTACAATAACTGATAGCGCAGAACCCAAAACATAAAATTCTGCCTTCTATCAAAAGCGCCAGTGGGCGAATGATCGTTCTAAAGAATCGGACTTGTCTGTTTGTCATTAACAATCTGTGAAACAGACTGAACACCCCGAAACACCCGTGTTCCTGGGCGTTCAGTCGAGACTTACCTCCCGTACCGAAATAGGTAGAAGCTCCCTAAATGAAAACCGTCTAGAAAGAAAAACCCCCTGAAAAAGCTCTTTTTCAAGCCGACGCCCCCATAGACTGGGTACTTGACGAGCTTGTTTGGGGCTTCGGTCGCCCCGGCTGCGTTGTAAAGCTGCTGCATTTCTTTGCAAAACTTTGCAGTAGGTGCAAATGCTTAAAATAGCAGTGAGCCCCCGATGGGGCTTAGGCAGACCCTCGATTTCCCATCCCGAACCTTTGCGAAAAAAATGAACGCGAAGCCCGCCGGCGGGAGGGGGATAAGTGCTTTTTCAGGAGTTTTTTTCGTGGCGGCGGGATTTTCCAAAGACGGGCCAGTGATCGGATAGCCCAGGCGCAAAAAAGCCCCCGACAGCCAAGGCTGTGGGGGCTTGTATCCAGCGATCTGCCGCTGAGCTTAGGCCGCTACCACCTTCTCTACCTTCTCTACTGAAAGCGAGATACGACGCCCCAGCTCTTGCAGGGCGCGCTCCACGTTTTCGATCTTAGAGTGGTGGAGAAAGTCGACCAAGCGATCGACCTGGGGGCGATTAACATCCAGCCGACGGGCCAACTCAGCTTTGCTAACTCCCGACTCCAAGAGCGTATTCCACAATGCGACTTTCGATGCGGTGAGAGCTGGCAAACGCAGCACGAACTCGCCCTTAGCTTCCCCACCGGTTGGGATCGCCCGACGATCATCGACATAGATAGACAAAGCTGTCTCGATTGAATCCAGTGCGCTTTCATACGCCTCTTCCAGAGTATCGCCGGCGGCGTGCATCTCTGGGATTTCTGCACATGACAGCCAAAAGCTGCCCGGCTCTTTGTGAACATCTAACGCATAAGCAAACATAACGTTACCCTCCGCGGCATCCGCGACTTCCTCGACTTCCTCGACTTTCTAATCTTCCTGATTTTCTCGCTTTCCTGACTTCCTGACTTCCTGACTTCCTGACTTCCTGACTTGCTGACTTGCTGACTTGCTGACTTGCTGACTTGCTGACTTGCTGATGAGGGTACAGCTGGGCCTCAATCATTGAGACCCAGCTGTTTGATTATCGACTTTCTCAACCCTTCGGGCATTTCCTTGCCCGTGTGGTCGGGAAATACGGTTGATTCGCCATTTATTGAAACCTTGAAGTGGCTACCCTTGCCGTTCTGAAACAGAACGCCTTGGGCCTTCAACCATCGCCGAAACTCGCTGTATTTCATGTGCATGCCTCATCGTCTCGGTGAAGAAATTATGCAACACATATGATGCACGTGCAACATTTATGTTGCTTAAAATTCCATCATCACAATTCGCCGTGCGCCGTCAGTCGCTCTCTTGATGTGGCGTTATAAACGCTTCGATATACTGTTTTTATATACAGCACACTGAAAAAACAGGCATCGCCGATGAATAAAGAATCAACGAGAACCGTAGCGTCGGAGTCATCCGCAGTAGCGCAATGGCGGGTCATGTTGCGCGATGAGGCCGCTTTGCTCGCAATGCCCGGAGCCCATCACAAAGCATTGCTCAGGCAAGCACATGCACTGCATCAAGGCCAAATGATCGATAGCGACCATCTCGGCGATTTGCTTGAGTTAGCAGACGCGGCACTGTCCTACGCGATCGAATCGCTACTCGACCTCGAATCTGACGATTAGGAGAAGCCATGTACGTACTGGTCACACCCATGCGCTTGCGTGGCGTCGCACTGGATCCGAAAGAGCGACGTCGTTATTCGGCGATCCGGGGCAACGTCATGGTTAACTCTACTGCGTGCCATGAGTTAGGCCGAGCTGCCAACATTGCTCGCGTTATGGTGGGAATGCCGCTTGATCCGGATCCGCTACCGCCTCTGCTTGATGCGACCCTGGCTGGGATGGCCGTAACCGGTTTCGTCTTGAGTGGAATTGAATACATCGACGGCTGCGCTTACGCACAGTCTTGGTGGTGCCGGCAGGAATAGAAGGATGCAGGGGCCAATGGCCCCTGCTATTGACGCGTTATATTTCCCGAGCGAGAACGAACAGGCGGACAGTCCAATAGACTGCTTGGAGCGCTCGAATCATTTCTTCAGGTAGATAACGATTTATAAGTATCTTCATATAAAGATGCTCAGAGAGTTGGCAGGAACCGCTACCTGCAAAGGTGCGGGGTGTCCTACCCGTCTAGCAACTCAACCCGCCAAAAAAGAAACTTATCAACGCAACTCGTTAAATAATGATTATTTCCTAATTAGGGAAAAGCTCAGAACTAACGTCTTTTGACAAGTATTCTTGCTTGACTGGTCTGTCACAGAGCCATACTCTTTGAAATTCCGGTATCAAAGAAGCAAAACCTCGGGTAGTTGGGAAGGATGCTAACACAGCTTTTCTGGCGTGGAACAGCCAATGCGGCACATCCGAGGAACACAACAAAGCCCGGCCCCGCCCGGGCTTTGTTGTGTCTGGCGCCAGTGCGAGAGCGCCGATTTGACACCGCTGCCTGAAACACAAGGGTTTCGTTGAGGCGTTGATCAAATTTGTTTACCGATAACGGTGAACTTTCGTAAACACTAGTAAACACTATGTCACAAAAACTTTCCGACAGACGGTCATCAGCAACTAATTGTATCAAACAAGGCGCTCGCCCCATCTTCCACACTTTACTGTGGAAATATGTACGAATACCGCATAACCATTTATGCCCGCACACTCTCAATAGTAAAACATGCCTAGTACGTAACGCGCTTTAATACCCCTGCGTGGGATGCAGCCCATGCGCTGTTCGTGGAAAAAGCAGCCGCGTTGGAAGGTGCCGGACTCGGCCCGTGAACGTGTGCAGCGATCTGAACATTCATCTGTTCCAGCAGGTCGAGCACATCGCAGACCACCTGGAACAAGTTCACGCGGTCCGAGCCGATCCAATTCTTTGGCGCCTGCAACCGTTGGCTGGCTACTGCAACGCTTTCACGCAAGCCTTCGATCCTTTCCTGCATATCGCCCCCCACCGTAACGTTGTGCTTCTGCCCCACAACTACATTCAGATCCCGGCCCGTCGCCTGGTGCAGATCGTCCACCGCCGCCAGGCTCGCGGTTCCACCCGACATCAGTTTGAGCGCGCCCAGCGCCTCGATCTTTTTCACACCACCCACCGTCTCGGTCGAGTGGTCATCGATCGTCTGCGTGTGGCTCTGGAACTGCTCGCGGTTGTCCAGGGCTTCGACTTCGCGCTCGATCGCTTGATCACGGATCTTGCCATCGGTCTGGCGTAGCCAGTTGCCGTCGGCATCGACGCGTTGCTGGGCGGCCTCGCTGTGCTGCCACACCTGATCCCCCTTTGGCACCCTGGGCATGCTCAACCCGTGCGGCAAGATCGATTGGATGTACGGCTTGTTCGGCAGGCCGTAGGCGAAGCACACCACCACCCGCGTGCCTTCTTCCGGAAAGGCGTAAATGCCCATTTCCTCGCCACCGGTGGGCAGCGGCAGAGGAACGCCAGTGAGCGCCGGCATGGCCGGATCTGGCTCGTCATCCGGGCCGAGTACGACAATGTCCACGGCGTAGCGGGGGCGGAAGTCGTCGCACAGTCCGGCGTCCGCCGGCGCGTCGGCCACGGCGGTAACCTGGGCAAAGCGCGGCAGGTGATAGCCACCGGTGAGTTCGGGGAATTGTCGTTCTACAGAGCGGCGGATTGCGTCGTCCATCGGATGGCCATCTGGTCATTGGTGAGTGCAACAGTGGTAATGCGCTCGCCGTTGTTGATCGTTGCACCTGGTCGTAACCCGGGAAGGGCGGCGACCATGGCGCTCTGGTTACCCTGGTAGCTGTCGAACAGCTCCGTGGGAATCTGCAGCGGCGCACGTGCGCCGAAAAAACTGTCGGTCCAACTGCCGGCGAACACTTCCCCGTTGCCCAGCTGGTGCCAGGTGAAGTCGGGAATGCTGAATACCCGGGCGAGACTGTCCATCGCCTGGTAACCGGCAGCGAGGCTGTAAAAATACGGCGCCTTCACGCTGGCATAAGGCCGATCGGGAACACGGAAACGCAGGCCGGTCTGTTCGCTGACCTGGGCCAGCACAGCACGCAGATCGACATGACGCAGGTTCAACGGCAACGGGTTGGCCAGCACTGCGGCCAGTTCCCGGCAAAACAGCACCTGTTCCACCGCGTTGGCGGCCGTGCAGCGCTCGACGTAGCCGATAAAGTGCCGTTGCAGCGTGCCCTCGTTGTAGCCGATATCCAGCGTCACCAGCCCTTTGAGCGGCACAGAGGATTGAACGGTGAAGTTCGCCCGGCCGGGGCTGGTAGCGTCCAGCCTGACGTCCTCCTTGATGAGAGCGATCGGGGCGCCGTTGATGGAAAGTATCTTGTGCAGCTTCACGTCTGCTCACTCCCGCCCAACCACTTATCCACACGTCCCAGCACCTTTTCGAAGCCGCTCAGCGCGGGGTTGTCGCTGGTTCCTTCGCCGTTGCCGGCACCGCCGTCACCGACCGGGCTACCCGGGGCGCCTTGCGCGTCTACCTTGTTTCCGGCGCGCCGTCCTTCGACTTTCTCCGGGTTCGATTCGCGCTCGCTTAGCGTGAATTGCACAAGCCAGGCTTTCAGGGTGTCCGCTTCCCGGGCGCTGACGCCGTCGGAGAATTCCACCTGACGCACGCCGAAGGCTTCCGCCGTGTCGTTCACGATCCGGTACAGGTGCAACTGACCGCCGCTGGCCGTGGTTTCAGCCATGCGCATCAGATCTGTCAGCTGGGTTTTATCCACAAAGGGAATCATCAGCGAGACGGCCAGCGTCTTGGGCTTAAAGCCCTTGTGCGCCTTGTCGGTGTTGCTGGTCTGGCCGGACATATCGCCGCTTTCGATTCGCAAATTGGCCGTGACCTTGAGGTTCTTGCCCTGGACTTTTTGTCCGTCGAGTAATAGCGTCATAGGCCCACCAGTTCCTGCACGAAACTCAGCCCTTCTTTGCTGCCGACCAACAACAGGCCGGCGCACTGAATCCATTCGTGGCCCGGGGCGTCACCGGCCACCAGTTCGCGGCGCAATTCGCCAGCGGTGCCCGGGCCGATCATCCGCGCGCGCATGCTGACGTCAGGGCTTCCCCCAGCCAGTAGCTTTTGCAGGTCAGCCAATTGCTTATCCCGTCCCTGCTGCTGGGCACTCTTGCGCGCTGCCAGCACTGCAAGATCGGCCAACGGCGAGCTGTCGGCCGCGTAGCCCTCCAGCACCGCCAGTTGGCCGGCCATGGACTGCTTGGCAGCTTTGACCACCGTGCAACGTTCCAGCGGCAAACCCTGCCAGCGCGGCAGCGGCCCGGCGCCGGGGATCTCCCACTTTTCGCTTTCAAGCTTCAGCAGGTGTTGCGCCCGGCGCTCGGTGCGCACCAGGTCAGGAATCGGCAGCAGTGCATTGAATCGCGCCAAGCCGCTGGCCAACTGTTCCAGGCGCGTGCCCAGGAACAGGATCGACAGCGCGTATTGCGGCCCGGTCGGGCGCCCGCTGTCGCTGGCGTCTTCCAGTTTCTTGGCGAGATGTTCCAGCGCATTGGGGGCCGACAGAAAGCGCTGATAGCCCGCACCCTGGCCAACGCCGCTTTGAAACGGTGTCACAACCAGACACGCCGGCACCTGGCCCAACTGCTCGGCTAGCGCTGCGCGTCCGGCCTCGATCGCGCCTTTTGCTGCATCACCGACCGGCCCCGGGTTGGTGTTGGCCAGTCCACTCAGGCCAGCCAGGCGCTGGGCGGTGCTGGCCAGTTCGCCACCGGCTAGATCCTTGGCTGCTGACAGCCCACCCATCCATTGCGTGGCCTGCTCCGGCCAGCGCATCGTCACCGGTGCCCAGGTCATGCCGGCGGCGTCCAGGTGATGGCTTTCATCGCCTTCAGATTTTTGTCTTTTTGAGCATTCGCCAAAGCTTGGCGCAGTGTTTCCGCGTGCTGTTGCGCCGCTTGCCGGAAGCGCACCAGGTCAAGGCTGACTTTCTGCAATTGTTCGATGGTGTGCGGCCGGAAAGCCAGCACCTGGTCGGCGTCATAGCACGGGTAAACGTCATCCAGGCCCAGCAATACTTGCCCGTTCAAATTCACCTGGTCGTCGATCGCGCTGCTGTAGTGGTATGGCTCACCTAACGCGCTGGAATTGAAGCCGCCGGCGATGTAAGCCGCACAGTCAGTAGCGATTGCTTGCAGTTTCTTTTCACGCAGAGCAGCCAGCACAGCGTCGATGTCATCTACCCATTCGCCATTCTTCCAGACCTGATTAGGCCCGGGCTTCTTCATGGTGAAACCTGCCGGCATCACTTCGAAACCTTCCAATGTTCGCGGCTCGCCGGTCTCGGTGCTGTACACCACGACGCCACCGAAGAAGTCCACAAGCTGCCAGGCTTTGCCGTTCCACCACGCGGCTTTGTGTTCCGGAACTGCTGGTGGTGCAGCCTCCACGCAGCCACCGGGGATCAGATACACACCCTCTTCCAGCGGCGATTCCTCAGCCTTCACGGCACCAATAAAGATGCCGAGATAGTCCGTCTGATAAACGAGTTTGTCTGTCATGCTCGATCTCAATACTTGATGCAGTAATAAAGGGCCATGTTCTTCGGCCGGGTTTCGGTACCGCCATTGGCGGCGACGGTCACGGCGTGGGTGTGGGCACCGCCGCCACTGACACCAACGTTGTGCGCATGCTGGCCAGCGGCACCGATGCCGACGTTGTGTGCGTGGTTGCCCTGGTAATCGGTTCGCATTGGTCGCCCGTCGGCATTCTTTCCGCCGCCGATCTCAAGCTCCGTCCAGACACTGCCGCCTGCTGGGTAACCAACGTTCACGCCGGCACCGTTGTCGACAGTTCGGAACCCGTGGTCATGGTTACCCTGGGCATCAGTCCAGGCGCTGTGGACGTGGTTGCCTTGCGCATCTGTCCAAGCGGTGTGCAAGTGATCACCTACTGCAGCGGCCGAGGCTGTGTGAGCGTGCAAATGCAGAGCCATGTCCTGGAACGATCCGAAAGCCCGGCCGGGATCGACGCCGCGACCGTCATCAAACGCACGGGGGAACAGACCGCGCATGTCCGGCACGTTGAACGTGGTTGTTCCGTCACCTGCCCCGTAGTGCGTGCCGATGCGTGCGAACAGGCCAGCGAATGCAGTACGCGAGATAGCGGCGCCGTTGCATGCAAGCCAGCCCGCCGGCGCCGAATACATGCTGAAGCCGGCAACCATGCCGGTCATCGAGTCGCCGACTTGCTTCTGCAGTTTGTTCAGCGCGGCGGTCGTCGCCAGAATCTCGCTACTGTTGGTGGTCGGGTCGTCGCTCTTTGCGTTGGGCAGGTTGCCGAGTCCGACGTCTTCTTTGGTCGTCGCCCGGGCGCGGAGATTCGCGTAATCACCCTCACGCGCCGCGAAGTGTTGAACTAGTGGCCCGGCAATTGACTCCGGCTGGCGCTCATCCCAGAACGCGGTCGGCGACGTGTAATGGGCGATCGGCACGCAGTAATGGCGCGCGCCGGCGGCGTCTGTGTAGTCGGCCTGTTCGCCATAGACGACTTTCCACGTCGCCACCCGATCGCTTAACTGCCGTTCCAAGCAGACGTCGAGGGTGATTTTTCCAGCGGGAATAACGCCAGTGAACGGCAAAGGCTTCGCCAGCAAAACGCGGATGCCTTCAATGTAGGCAGTACCCGCGCCCAACTGAAACCCGTTTTCGCTCTTGCCGAATGCCAGCGAATTACCGAAAAAACAGGCGCGCCCGTACAGCTCGCGATTGCTCAGCCGCTCACGCTCATCTATTCCGGCAAGGCGCACAGTAAAGTCATGCTGCCAAGTGCTGGCGTCAATCGTGATGCCCGTCAGTTGCATGGCACCGTCATAGGCCACCAGAAAGTTTCGGGTGACGTTGTTGCCGATCTGCTGCGGTGGGATGTTCTTGCGCTTTTGCTGCAGCGGCACGTAGGACACGGCGAACAGCAGGCCGTCCGCATCCTCAAGGCCGACCCAGTTAAAGTCCCAGTCGCCGATATCCGACCCCAACTGGGCGCTATACACGACCTGGTTAGGATTCACGAAACCGGCGTTTTCTTTAGGGATGTCGTAGACATGGACAATCTGCGCCGCCGGCGGTTTGCCGGCAGCGCGGTCGACCGGGGTTTCCGGGTTCAGGTCGGGCACGTTGGCGAAGATAAACCGCGTGATGGTCAGCGGCTTTTGTTGACCTTGTTTCAGGGCGATTTGGCTTTCGCCGGCCAAAGTAATACTGGCGCTCACGGTGCGCTCCTACAGGCTGGCAACCAGCGTTTGCTGGTCGTCGTTGAAGTCGATCAGGGCGATTTGCAGCCCCACGGGGGTGATGGTCACGAAGTCGTATCGCCGGCAGGTGCGGCCGTATTGCTGGATCAGCACACGCAACAGTTCAGGGTTCAGCGACAACTGAGCGTTGCTGAACTTCAGCAGTACGACGTCCCAATCCCGGTCAGGCTGGCGCTCCTCGATCTCGACGTAACCCACGCCAAGGCGCATGAAGATGCGCTTCAGGCCGGCGGTGCTGCCGGCGTCGACGGAGTTGATAAAGGCGTATTTCACCCGCAGCCGGAACAGGGATTCCGGTTCACCTTGAAAGCGCGTCACGTCGCGCTGCCAGGCCCACAGTTCAAGAATGCTCATGTGGCAGGTATCGGGATCGATCTGCGAATAGGGCCAGCGCAGCCAACCGGTGACGGTTTCCCACCACGCCTGTGCAGCACTGACCAGCTTTGAAAGCTCAGTGCCTTCAAGCCAGAACGGCAATTTGATCTTGATCACTGAATCACCACCGTCAGGTTCTCCAGGCGGGGAATGGATAGACCATTCACTGCATCCACCATCGGCGTGATTTTCACGGCTTCAATGTTTGGGAACTGTTCGTGCAGTTCGGTGCAGAGGCGACTTTTGCTGAATCGCGCTTGTGGATAGGTCAGCGTGGGTTGGTAGTCGCGGGGAGTGCTTTCGCGAAAGGCCGCACGTACAAAAAACTCCACCTCCTGCTTCAATGTGGCTTTCTGCTCTGGCGTCTGATTCGGGAACGGCCAGACGTTCACCACAATGCTGGAAAGGGTTTCCGGCATGACCATGGCCAGCAGATCATCGCCGTGGCCATGGTTGCCCTGGTCGCGGATATGCGCGTTGATCTTTTCCAGGTAACTGGCCGCCGGCACACCCGCGTCAAACAGCACATAGGCGTTCGCACTGCCCGGCCCACGCGGTGCGCCGTGTTCGAAATAGACGCCGTCCGGACGTACACCCGGGAAGGCCGAGATCATGGCGCGATACACCGCGTCGGTGTGCCATTGGTTCACCGCCGAGAATTGATTGCGCACACGCAAACGCAGCTGGTCGTTCGGCTCCGGATCCGCGCCTGGTGATTCCAGCCAACCGTCCTTGTTCACCACCTGGACAATGCCGGGGATGGGCACCGGCAAGATCGCGTAGTAACCCGGGGCGAGGTTGAAGCCACTGCCGGACTCGATCGCCTCCACCGGCACTTCCAGCTGCAGCTGGCCTGCTGCGAATGTCGCCGGCGCCGTAGTGATCAGTTTGTAGACGTTGCCGTTGATGGCGGCCGACTGCACCACAATGCCTTTTTCCAACTCCATGACGCCGTCCGGCACGGCCCGGGTAAACAGCAATTTGCCTTGGGCTTTGGTCGCGCCCTTGCGCTCGACGTTGACCGCCCAAGCGAGCATGTCCAGCCATGCGTCCACCGCCGTTTTCACA
>NZ_QAIU01000449.1:19173-22299 GCF_003061205.1 Pseudomonas sp. HMWF006 | reverse complement strand
GTACTGACAGACACAGAAAGTCGAGCAGCCACAACACCGGCTTGGTGACCAGCGCAGTCATCACCCGCCAGAACGGCGAATAACTGCTGGTGTTGGCCACCTTCGCGCCCTGGGCTTCAACCTCCTTTTCCCACGCGGCCTTCAAACCGGCCTCGGTGGTCGGGATGCCGGCGTCGGCGATCACCTTTTTAAAATCGACCTGGCTCACAGACTTACCTCAATCGAACCGAATTTCAGGGTTTTCGCAGTGACCAGGTACACGCCTGGTTCCTGCTGGGTGATGCGTGCCGTACCGGGCACCAGGCGCTGATCGTTCTCGACCAGCAGTTCCAGTTGCTGGATGCAGTCACGCTGCCGCAGCCGATCGCGCTCAGCGACCAGCGTCACCAACAACCCGCTGTCACGGATCATGTGGGCGATGTCCTGGGCGATGCAGGCGCGGTCATCGACCAGCAGCGGCTGGTGTGACGGATCCAGTGCCAGGTCGTTATCGACGATCAATAGGTCTACGTATTCGCTCATCCGCCGACCGCCATGGCGACCATGTTTTCCATCTCCAACGGGGTCATGGCTTTGCCCGTGTGAATATTCACGTTCTCCACATGCGTGCCCTTGTTCTGGCTGCTGTTGTTGTTCTGGATGCTGGTCAGCAAGCCGCCAGGCGGCACCGCTGAAGGGCGCGCCGGTGAAAGGCTGGGGATTGCCGCGTTGATTGTTTGCTGGGCTTTCTGCGCGGCGTTGGCGGTGTCAGCGGCATTGGTCGCGGCATCGACGCCGGGCACTTCAGGCATGCCTCCGAAGCGCGCTTCGATGTTCACGCCCGGGATGCTGTTCAGCAGCTCAATCACGCCGTTTACGGCCTTGGTGAAAATGCCGACGATGCTGTCCCATGCGGCCTTGGCCATGCCTGACCAACCGCCCATGGAGTTGAACCAGTCGGACAGTTTCTGGAGTTTGTCAGCGACGAACTGGAACGCGGCCGTGTTCATCAGGACAGATGTCCATTCGTCCCAGTAGTGAACCGCCGCGACAATGACGGCCACCAGGGCGAGAACACCGACCACAATCCACACCATCGGGTTGGCCAGCAGCGCCGCGTTCACCAGCCAGATCGCGCCCTGCCACAGCAGCATGGCGCCACGCACCAGGGCAAGGCCGGCGCTGAGCGTGTAGATCACGGCCATGTAAGCCAGGATCGCCAGTTTCTGCAGTACGAAGCCGGCGACCGTGCGCAGGTTGAGCAACTGGACAACCTTCCACACCGACACCAGACCCAGCCAGGTCATCCGTGCAACGCCGACCACGACGGTCAACAACGACATGGCGCCGACGATCGCCATGATGGTCAGTGCGGTGATGCCGATCACCCGGGTGATATTGGGAAACAGCTGCGACCAACGCACCAGGGTTTTGCCGATGTCCACCATCTTGTTCATGAACGGCGTCAGCACCGGGATCAGCACCTGGCCAAACACCACGCGCATGACCTCGACCAGGGACGCCCACTGTTGCCACGGATCGACCATCGCCCGGGCCATCTGCTCGGCATTTTCGAGACCGCGCACCTTGCCCAGCTGCTCGATGCCGTTGCGCAGCCGATCGGTATCCTTGGCCAGTGCACCGATTATCTGGGCGCCTTCCCCACCGAACGCTTCGACCAGTTTGGCCCCCGCCGACGCGGTGGTCAGATCACCGAACTTGCCCTGCAGCTTGTCCAGAATGGTCATCATCGGCAGCACTTTGCCCTGCTGATCGGTGAACTGCATGCCCAGCTTTTCCGAAGCCGCGCCGATGTTTTCGAAGAACGCCTTATAGCGCCCGCCGGCGTCGCCGCCCTCCATGGTGCTGCTGAGCGTGCCGATCACCGCCATCTGTTCGGCAAGGTCGACGCCGGATGTGGTGGCGATCGCGCCGGCCTCCTTGAAGGCGTCTTTCATCGCGGCGCCGCTGGTGCGGAACAACTGCACGGCCAGCGCGGTTTGCCCGCCGAGTTTTTCCACCCATGCGCCCTTCCCCATCGCATCCGCTTGGGACTTCTGCAGGTTGTAGAGCGTGCCGACGTATTCACCCATGGTTTCGGCGTCGGACTTGGTGGCCTTTGCTAGCAAGTTGCTGGTGTTGGTGAACGTGGCGAGCTGGTTGCCGGCAAGTCCCTTGATGGCGCCCTCGATCAGATACGCCGAGGCCACAAAATCCTTGGCGTTCTCGCCATAGCTCACGGCGAACTGCAGCGACTTGGCATTGAGCGCAGACAACGCATCCTCGGCCACACCCAGCGATCGGACGTCGCCCAGGGCGCGATTGACCTCCAGCGCCGGTTCCATGGACTCACGAATCCCGACCACAGCCGCCGTCACGCCAGCCATGCCCAAGCCGATCGTCTTGATGTGCTGTTCGCTCTGATCCGCAAGCTCGGAAAAACCCATTTTCACCTTGCCCAGGGGCGCGGTGACCTTGTCGGTCAGGCTCAGGATGAAAGCCAGGCTGGCGCTACGGTCTGCCAATGTCGTTACCCGTTCAGCGCAAGAGCGATGCCGTTAGCCACGGCAAACTCCATGCGTTTCCAGTATTCGTCCTCCAGCCACTTGGCGGTTCCCATCGCCTCGGGCGTGGGTTCGGCACCAGGTAGCCAGCGGCTCGTCAGGGCCATGAGCTGGCCCAAGCCGTTTTCGCTTAAGCGCTCAGCGTGCTCGTGCGCTTTTTTACGATCACCTCAACGTTCGGCGCGTACTCCTCAAGCAGCGCGCCGGCGAGCTGCATCACCATCACGGGATTGCCGAGCAACGGTTTCAGCGTGGCCTTTTCCTCTTGCTTGACGGTGGTCATCAGCAGGTTGTTGCCCGGGGCGACCTTGTTGGTCTGGGTCAGGGCATTGAAGTATTTGGTCACGTCAGCCGGGGTCAGGCTGAACGTGAATTCCGCTTCGCCGACTTCCAGAGTGATTTCGGTGTTGTTCTGTTGGCTCATGGTGTTGGTCTCTTGTTGAGGTTGGAAAAAGTGGTGTCCTGGTGCGCCTGCGATCGCAGGCACACGCCACGGACGTATTGCTGCAGTCCAAGGATCATTTGCCGGCTTAAGGCGAGCTGATCTCGGAGGGTGAAATAATCCGGTCGAGCGTCTGCTGCG
>NZ_QAIU01000449.1:17647-19163 GCF_003061205.1 Pseudomonas sp. HMWF006 | reverse complement strand
GTGCCGGCGGCGGCGGGCACAGATCCGGCGGCGGGACAGATGGCGCGGACATGCAGCCGGCCAGTGCCATCGCCAACAGAGCGGCGCAGGCGCTTGTTTTCAGTGAGTGCATCGGTCAATTCCTTGGTGTTTCGTTGGTCGATCGCATCCCGCTCAGCGAGCATTTCGCCGCTGATTCGGGCCGCTTCACGCAGGCCGTTCGCTTCCCATTGCGCGCTGTCGCGTTCGCGCCTGGCGTCGTCGCGCTGATCGGTTACCCGATCAAAAGCCACCCACAGCAGCAAGGCGAGCAGCAGCACGAAAGGCGCCAAACGCAACGGGGAAAGACTCATTTCAGGCACAGCTCCATTTCAGCCAGCCGGCGGTTGTGCAGGCCTTGAACGAAGCGCTTGCGGCCCTGCGCGTCTGTCACATACGCCCATACCGGCGTCTTGCCGTCCGCTGCCCAGGCCAACGCCCTGCAGCCGTCAGCGATGCGGCCGGCATTGATCAACGCCACCGCCCGACTGGCGCAAGTGCTGGGCACACCCACGTTGTGGCCATGGCTGGTCAGAGCGTCGAAGGTGTTCTGGTCCACCTTCGGGTTGGTGATGCAGTCGGCGAGCTGCAGCTGGGTTTTGCGGATCACCAGCTGCTCCACCTCCGCGCAACGCTCAGGCGACCAGTAATCACCGACCACCACCGGGAACGGGCTGGTATGTCGAGTAATGCCCTTGCAGACGCTGGGCAGTCCACCGGCCAACTTGTCGGCATAGACGGTGTTCTGGCCGTTGCCCTCCCAAGTGCCCAGGAAGATCACCAACGGAGCGCTGGCCAGCGCAATCACACCGGCCTGAATCCTTCCGCGCAGGCTCATGGAAACCACACCCGCAGCAGTGCCGGCACAACCATCTGCAGCACAGAAGCGACCACCGTAAGAATGGTCAGCAAGCGCCCGACCTTCGCGCCGATGTCGTTTACCGCGACCGTCAGGGTCTGCTGGCCAGCGTTCAGTTCCGACAGTTGACCGGCCATGTGTTCGAACCCCTGTTCCAATTTGGTCACGCGGGTAGGCACCGTTTCGTGGCGGTCTTCCAACTCGCTCAGCCGGTGTTCGAACACCGCGAATCTCTGCTCCAGCGTTCCGAGGCGTACGGTTTCAGTCGTCATCAGCGTTTACTCTGCTCAAAGCCCGTCTGGCACGGGACGCATCGCGTTTTACCGCCCAGCGCACGGCGTGCCGGCGGGATCTCTTTGTCGCAGTCCTCGCAATGGGTCAGGCTTGGCCCGACCGGCACAGGCGTCAGTAGCTGGGCCTTGATCGCCTGGTCACGTTGGCGTTGCTCCAGCTCCTGGGCGCGGTCGAACCAGTCCACCATTAACGGATCCCCTCGATCTCGGCCGCAGCCAGGTAGGGAACGCCGTTGATGTGGATAAAGTCCGGACTGGTGACGTCGAACGGCACCTTGTGTTTGGTCTTCTCGCCACCCTTCGGGTCGATCGACAACAGGCTGGAGATCTTCACCTTGCAGCCGAA
>NZ_QAIU01000449.1:15135-17637 GCF_003061205.1 Pseudomonas sp. HMWF006 | reverse complement strand
ATCCAGCTCCAGTTCGCCGGCAGCGGCCACGTCGCCGTCGACGTAACCGTCAGGCACGCCTCGGGTTTGGGCCACGGCCGAGTTGTCGGTGATGTCCAGGGTGCAGCTTTCGACGTGCAGCGCGATATCGCCCAGGCTCACGTCGAAGTTCTTGCCGCCAATCTTTGCCATGGGGCGTTACTCCGCTTTGTCAGTGGAAAGATCCAGGGCGATGTTCGCCGTGAGGTCTTTCGGGCAGTTAAGGGGTTTGAGCTTGATGTAGGCCGCGACCTTGGTTTTGCTCAGCCATTCCAGCACCAGGTCGCCGTCTTTCGGCGGCTCGATGTCACCGGGGAACACCTCGCCGTTGAACTTGATGGACTTCGCCATGGATCGCAGTGGCGCCATCAATTGGTTGGTATTCACCGCCATGCTGTTGGGCGTGTTGTTCAAGCGGCGATCGGCGACACGGCGGATCAGCAGCGGACGGATCAGGCGAGCGGCCTTGTCGGTAATGCGCAGATGCTCCACGACCTGAAAGTCACTACCGGGGGTGTCCAGCATGTTGCAGTCACCCCAGTACACGCCCGGATAGTCGGGGTAGGTCTGGGTGACGGAGAACCGCGCCCGATCCAGTTCACTGCGTACAGCGGACGGCAGCGGAATCAGCTCGCTATCAATAGGCACGTCGCCAAGCCCCAACACCGGGCCGGTGGCCACGCGCATCGGGCTATCAGCGATGCTGACTGCCGAATTAGCCAAGCGGCCAGCCAGCACGCCCAGGTCATTGCCGTGCAGTTGCGGTACAGGTGAAACGCGCGGCGCTGCCAGACCCGCTACCAACGCTTTTTGCTCGGTGAGATACTGCGCCCAGGTCTGGTCGACGGCGATGCCGGCACTGCTCGCCAGAAAGAAAACCCGGCGGCCGTAGGTGCTGTTCAGGGCAACGGCCGCGTCATGCATGGCCGACAGTTCGTCACCCTTTGTCACGGGTTTGGTGACAATTACCCCTTCCACCGACACCCCTTGTTGCTGGGTTTTCTGCAGTGCGGTGGCCCAATCGCCTTCGGGTCCGACCGGAGCCGCCATGCAGGCCCAGCGCTGGCCACCGTTCAAGCGAGCGGCGGTAATCTGGGTTTTCAGGTCGCTCGCCGGGATGCCCAGAGCGACGTCCAGATCGCTGTCGGTGTTCAGCGGGATGACCTGGCCGACGTTTTTGGCGGCGGGGCCGATGAAAAGAAAGTAACGCTCAACCTCTGTCACGGCACCCTGGCCTAGATTGAGGTTGTCGACGGTGACTTGACCGAGTGCCATGTAGTGCCTCGTTAACGGGGTGAAGTTAGGATTTGTTGAAAGACCTGGTTAACCAGCTCGCGGGGTTCATTGCCGGTTGCCACGCCGAGGAACTGACGTTTTGGCAGGGTGATGTCCCAGCTTTGCGCGCCAGATGTCTCGGTTTTCTCATCGTTCAGAATGCGGATCAGCAGACCGGCCTTGGCGTAGTTCACATGCTGTTGAATCCATGCAACCGAAGGCCGGGCCGGCGTCTTTTTGCCCTTCTGGCGGACACGAAAACCCAATCGGCGCAGGCGTTTCGCTTGTTTTTCAGTGCATGCGATGCCAGGCGGTACGGTGTTCCAGCGACGCATCTGTGCAGCCGTGCGCCGCTCGGTAGCACCGTTGTGTTGTTGCGTGGCGACCCAGCGAGTCAGCGCGTTTTTCCAACCCAGTTCGGCTTCGTCGGCGCTCACTCGCGTGACTTGCAGCAGCTTGGCCAGCCCGGCTTCCATCTTTTTCTTGCCCTTGGCAGATCCTTTGCGTTCAGCGAACGGCGAGCCGTCGACGTTTTGCTGGGCGCGCTGACGCTTGCGGCTCATCGAGCGCACGCGCTTGGTCACGTTGTTCAGCAGACGACGGCGCAGCACCGGCGGCAGCTCCAGCAGCGCCAGTTGAGCGTCTACGTTCAGTAGGCCCCTGACATCGAGGTCGCACGGATTAGCGGTCACCGGTGGCCACCTCGCCGTTCTCGGCAACCCACAGGTCAAACGGGACGAAAGCCCAGGTCTTACCGAAGGCGCCGATCTCGCCGGCAGCGTCTTCGGCCAGATACTGCGGCTCGACAAACTCCAGCGTGATTTCCACGTCGAAGAGGTCGTTATCCAACGGTTCTACAAGGAACTCCGGCGCCGGCAGTTCGTGGTGGTCGCGGTTGGAGTCGTGGTTTTCCAACCAACTCCCAACCAGAGCCATCAGGCGCGCCGGATGGTCGGCGAAACGCTCCAGGACAATCGCGGCGCGATAGTGCATGTCGGCAAAGTGCATGCCGTCGACGTCGGGTTTCCAGATCAGCGAGAGCTTCACCTGCTCGGTGAAACTGTCGAGCTGTTCAGGCGCGACCAGACGGCGTTCCCGTAGGTAGGCGGTCAGCCCTTGCAACTTGGTCACAGCAGCGCCGCCGTGATTCGGCCACGGCCTTGCAGGGCACGAACGGCGGATTGGCTGAATGCCAAGAAGGTTTCTTTA
>NZ_QAIU01000449.1:0-15125 GCF_003061205.1 Pseudomonas sp. HMWF006 | reverse complement strand
CGGGTAACCGATGCAAATTGAGGCAAGGCGCTGGCCTTGGCGCGGCAATACACGGCGCGCTTGTACAAGCTGACCCGCAGTGCGCTTTCAGGCGTCGACTGTCCGGCCGCTTCGACGTTGGCAATGCCGAGGAGCTGCCAGCGGTTTTTGAGCTTGGCCAGGTCTGTATTGACCTCGGCCATGGCAGTACTCAGGGCGTCGACCAGCAACGTGCCCAGGAACTCCGCCGGCAAGCGGTAGCCCTTCTGGAACTCGGACACGGAGAGGTTCGGCCAAAAGCCGTCGTTCTCAATCGTCTGTTCCACAAAGGTGGTGGGGTTCCCGGAAAAGCTCATTGCTGGCCGCTCAAATAGGGCGGGGAGACTGTTTTTCGTGGGGCTGGCCATAAATGGCAGACACACGTCCACAGTTCCCCGCTGGGGGGGGTAGTCGGTTATTGGGCGCCGGTGACGGCGGGTATTTGTTTGGCAATCGCCTTGCGGCACTTCGCAATGCGCGTCTCATTGCCTGCTTTCGCGTACAGCTCAGTGGAACGTTCCAGGTGCTGGAGCGCGGTTTCCCACTGCTCGGCCTCCATGGCGCGCATGCCGATCAACTTGTGGTACTTGCTCGGGATCTGCTCGGTCAGCTCCCACTCACCGTCGACACGCGGCAGCAAATCGGACAGGTACGGCTCCGGGCTGCGCTGCGCGTTGTATTCGGCGTAAGCCCAGTCGATCACGGCGTCCGCAACGAAGGTTTGCACGTCGCGACGCTTGAACCGCTCGGGCATTTCCTGCCCCTGCCCGATCGCAAAGTCCGCCAACGCCAGGCCGTCTTCGAACTGCTCCGTGTCGAATAGCCAGACCATCACCTGCACCAGGACACGGTTCGGCATCACCAGGCCCGAATCCATGTAACGCTGAATGAAGTCCTGATACTTGGGCAGCAGTTCCTCGCGCTTGAGTGCCTGACGCCCGGCGAGACCCTTGATATCGCTCAGGCGCTGCAGATCCTGATCCAGAGAGGCTTCCATCAGCAGCAGGTGCTTTTTCGCGTTGGCCGGGCTGCTCAGGGCTTCCGCCGGCGAATACGCCGCCGGTGCCGCTGCAGCAGCAATCACTGCAGCGGTTCCCTGAGCCAAAGTGCGGCGCTTGTGTGCGAGAGCCAGGCTCACTTCACCAGCTCCACGTTCTCGGTCAGCGCGATTTTCTCCAGCTGCTCGATCACATAGCCTTCATTGCGGCTGTTGTAATCCTCGACGCGGGAGCGTTTCGGGTTGTCCACGGTTTGCTTGCGCCAGCTGGAGTCCTGGAAGTAGATCGACAAGTTGTCCCAGCTGGTGACCAGCACAGCGTTGACTGGGAAGAACGGCACGCTGAAGCTTGGCAAACCGCCGTAGGTGGCGATCACCTGGGCATCTTCGATGCGCTCTTTCTCGGTCGGCACGTCGCCTTGCTTGGCGTACAACTTCGCCTTATCGGCCGCCAACAGGTCGGAACCGATGATCGCGACCAGGTCACCACCGTCGCGCAGACGCTCGTCCACCATTTGCTTGGTGTCATGCACCAGGGCGTCAAGGTTGGCGTAATCACCGTCCAGCCCCAAGGTGACTTTGCCGGCGGCTTTGCCTTCCTTGAGCACCTGCTGCGGCGCTTGCTCGCGCAGTTGCTGCAGCCAGCCTTTGTTCACGTCCTGCAGCATCGGGTAAGCAGCGATATCAGTCTGCGCAGCCGCTTTCACACCGTGGAAACCCACCATGATGCGATCGAGGGCGATCTGCTTTTGCACTGCAGCGGAATAGCGCTGGTGGAAGTCCGGGAATTTGGCCCAGGCGTCGATTTTTGCGTACGGCAGACCCACGTCCGACTCGGTGGACGAGAGTTCGTAGGTGGAGTTGTCCAGCTCGGAAGCGTCTTTCGCTTCGCGATCGGTGGTCTTGGTGTTGGTGCGGCCCGTGACTGGGCCGGACACGCCGATAAACACCTTCTCGCCTTTGATCTCGGTCACCGGAATGACGTTGATGCGCTGCAGGAAGTCCGCTTTTGCCGTGATTGCGTCGTTCAGCTCCTGGGCGATCGACGGTTCAACGGAAAACATCTTGCTGGACAGCGCGACGCCGTAGGTCTCGGCGATCGCCAGCTGCATTTCGGCGTACATCTTGGCGCCGTAGGCGCTCAGGGAACGAGCCATGTCAGAGCACCCGCACTTTGGATTTGTCGGCGGCGCCGGTGGAGCGTGGCAGCTGACGACCATTGGTGGTGTTTTTCAGTGCGGTGAACTCTTTTTGCAGCGTGGTGAACGCTGCCAGCAAGGCCTTGTTACCGCCACCGGTACGCTGAAATTCGCGCTCAGCCTCTGCAGTCGTGACGATATCGTCTACGGCCGCAGTTACGTCGTCGATCGGGGCCTGATCGGGTTCTGGTGCGTCTTCAGCGGCAGGCTCGATCACGGCCTGAATGCCAGCGGCGACGACCAGCAGCTGGGCCAGCAGGGCTTTGAGGGCCGTTGCAGTAGCTTCATCCATTGGGGGTTTGCTCTCGGTTGGGGTTTTCGGAGTGGTTTCGGTGGGCGTGTCTTCAATGCCGAAACGCTTGAACAAGCGGGTGAACATGGTGACGAGCCGGGCGATCTCGCCCTGCGGCTCGGTTTCGCGCAGTGGGCCGAGTTCCAACGACGCGGCGTAATACGCGGCGCGGCTGGTTCGCTTGGAGAAATACAGCTCTTGAGTGCCGAGGCTGGCCGGCTCGTCGGTCACCGCGAGGCCGGTCAAATAGGCCTTGCCGGTGCCGGCGAAATTCGGGGTGATTTCAATGCTGGTGAACAGCTTCTGGCCCTGGTCGTTGAGGTACAGCAGGCGATCGTTTGGCTTCAACTGGGCTTCCAAAGCAATTTGCCCCGGCTCCAGATCGTCGCCCTCTTCCACCAGGCGCACGGCAAACACAGTGCCGTGGGAGCCAGGCCAGCGCTCGTGGTCACACCAGATCACAGCGGTGTATTTGGCCGGGGTGTAGGTCTCGGCGATGTCGCGCAGTTCCTGGGGAAGGATCTCGCGACCATCGACGGTCGGGCCGCTGGTGGCTACACGTTTCCAGTAGGAGACAAGGGAACGGGGCATGAGTGGTGACTGCGCTCAATCGTTGAATGAGCCGCCACGATAGGGAGCCGTTTACCGCCAAACAAACGGTTGAAATCCGGGGTTCTCCTATTTTCGAGAGATAGGCGGATCGCAGCATTTAACCCCGCGTTTCCGGGGTTTTCGCCGCATAGACTGCGGCCCATGAACTACCCGACCGAAGTTAAAGAAGCCGCAAAACGCCTCTACCTGCGCCGCTGTTCGGTGAAGGAAATACAGGCGCATTTGAAGCTGCCCAACATCCGAATCGTCTATTACTGGATCCGCCAAGGCGGCTGGGACGAGATGCTGACGGATGAAGAACCGTTGAGCGCGGTCAACCGGCGAATAACCCTGATCCTGGAAAAGATCGATCCGCTGACGAAAGCCGAACTGGACGAACTGGAGCGACTGACGGGCCTGCTTGAACGGCTGAAAAAACTTGCGGCCAAGCCTGCACAGGCTGCGCCGTCGGGCGCACCGGGGGAGCCTCGCGAACGCCAGCCTGGTCAACGTCGTGAACGCGGCGAAGGCGGCGGCAAGAAGCGCGAAAAGAAGGCCAAGAACGACGTCGGCGGCCTGACCGAAGTGGACTTCCTCGATAAATTCATCTCGAAGATGTACGGCTATCAGAAAGAGCTGTTCGAGGCGAAACAGAACCCGCTGACGCGCCGCGTCCGGAACATCCTCAAAAGCCGACAGGTAGGCCTGACGTACTACTTCGCCGGCGAAGCGTTCATGGACGCCGTGCTGAGCGGTGACAACCAGGTTTTCCTGTCTGCCAGCCGATCGCAATCCGAGATCTTCCGCAGTTACATCATCCAATTCGCCAAGCAGTGGTTTGATATCGAGCTGACGGGCAACCCGATCACGCTCAGCAACGGCGCCGAACTGCGCTTTCTCAGCACCAACAGCAGCACCGCCCAGGGCTATCACGGCCACGTCTACGTGGATGAATATTTCTGGATTCGCGACTTCGAAAAACTCAGCACCGTGGCCAGCGCCATGGGCACACACAAGAAGTGGCGCAAAACATATTTTTCGACGCCCAGCGCCGTGTCGCACCAGGCGTACCCATTCTGGTCAGGTGAGGAGTTTCGCAACAGCAAACGCGGCAAGAAGGCCGGCGGTGTGTGGCCTAGCGAAGCGGCCTACACGCAGGGTGCGTTGTGTCCGGACGGCCAGTGGCGCAAGACGATCACCCTGGACGATGCGATCGCCGGCGGCTGCGATCTGTTCGACTTGGAGCAGCTGCAGCTGGAATACGACGAAGACAAATTTCAGCAGCTGTTCTACTGCAAGTTCATCGACAGCACCCAAAGCGCATTCAGCCTCAAGGATCTTGAGCGCTGTTACTCGGATCTGTCGTTGTGGGAGGACTACAACGCGGAGCTGGATCGACCGTTCGGCAACAGCCCCGTGTGGCTGGGCTACGACCCAAGCCGCACCCGCGACGACGCCACCTGCGTGGTCATAGCGCCGCCACTCGAACCCGGGGCGAAGTTCCGGATTCTGGAGAAGCACAGCTGGCGTGGCCACTCGTTCACCTACCAGGCTGCACAGGTCAAGAAGCTGACCGAGCGCTTCAACGTCCAGCACATCGGCATTGACGTCACCGGCGTGGGTTACGGCGTGTTCGATCTGGTGCGCGACTTCTACGCCAAGGCGACACCGATTCACTACAGCCTTGAGGCGAAAAACGCACTGGTGCTCAAAGCCCAGGACACGATCCAGGGCAGTCGCATCGAGTGGGACGCCGGCTGGACCGATATCGCCCAGGCATTCCTGACCATCAAGCGCGGCGCCACCAACAGTGGCCAGATCACCTACAGCGCATCGCGTACCGAAGCCACCGGTCACGCCGACATTGCCTGGGCGGTGATGCACGCCCTGTCCAACGAACCTTTGAACACCAACAAGCGGCGTCGCAGCCGCTACGTCACGAGTAACCAGAGCAGCCATGGCCAACCGCAAACGCAGAAAGCACCACGTAGCCCAACCACCGCAGCAGCCGATGCGCTCATTTACGTTCGGGGAACCGGAACAGGTGCTGTCCGGCAATATTGGCGAGTACGTGGGGGTGTTCCCCAGCGACGACGGCAAGATCTACAAACCTCCGGTGTCACGGGCTGGTCTGGCCAAGCTACTGCGCGCCAACGCGCACCACGGCGCCATTCCAAAATTCAAACGCAACCTGCTGTTGCGTGAGTTCATCCCATCGGCCGGCTGCAGCACTGAGACGATGGGCCGCGCCGGGCTGGACTACATGGTGTTTGGCGAATCGTATTTCTACAACGACACCAATGCATTCGGCCAAGTGCTGGAGCTGCAGCACCTTCCGGCTATCAACATGCGGGTAAAGGTCGACGGCGGTTTCGTGATGCTGCTGCCCGACAACAAGGAAATGGAGTTCGAACAACACGAGATCTCCCACGTCCTGGACTACGACGTGGAACAGAACATCTACGGGATCCCGGACTACTTGGGCGGTCTGCAGGCGCTGCTGCTCAATGAGGCGGCCACCCTCTTCCGCCGTCGGTACTACAGCAACGGCGCGCACGCCGGTTACATCTTCTACACCAACGATCCCGACCTGACTGAAGAGGACGAAGACGAGCTGCGCGCGCAGATCAGTGCCAGCAAGGGCGTGGGCAACTTCCGCTCGATGTTCGTCAACATCCCCAACGGCAAAGAAAACGCGATCCAGATCATCCCCGTGGGTGACTTCCAGGCGAAAGACGAACTGGAGAAGGTGAAGAACATCACCCGAAACGACGTTATCGCCGCTTGGCGCATGAACCCGGCACTGGCGGGCATCATTCCGGAAAACACCGGTGGTTTCGGAGACATCGAAAAGATCGATCGCGTGTACACCAGCAACGAGATCCGGCCGATCTGCCAGTTGTTCAACCAACTGAATGAAAAGCTGCGAGAAGACAGGCGCTTTAGCTGGAGGTCTATTCCTGAAGCAGTGGATACCACTACATGAACAACCAGACGGAGAGAAAGCCACTACATATTGTGGCAATATGGTGGCGATCAGCTGCCCCTGGGGAGGGACACAATGAGAGTTGTATGCAATTGCGGACACAAGGGCCGAATTGCCTCGCG
Source organism: Pseudomonas sp. HMWF006 (assembly GCF_003061205.1). Classification (NCBI taxonomy): domain Bacteria; kingdom Pseudomonadati; phylum Pseudomonadota; class Gammaproteobacteria; order Pseudomonadales; family Pseudomonadaceae; genus Pseudomonas; species Pseudomonas sp. HMWF006. The sequence continues at coordinate 8,920 of NZ_QAIU01000449.1, read as the reverse complement.
GGAAGAGGTAACCAGAGCCTTTGTAAAACTGTACTGCCAGTGCCTGGACGCAAAGTGCGGGCACACATGGGTGGCAAATCTGACGTTCTCGCACACGCTCAGTCCGTCATCGCAGACATTCGAGCGGATCTTGATCGATCGCTTGCGGGAAATGCCCCGAGCGAAGCAGCAGGAGCTTTTCGAGCAGTTGGGATCGCAGGCGGTGGCGTAGCTACAAACCGCCAACGCTATGGCGCCGGCGATCGGGATCATTCAAGGAATGACGGTCAGCCCTCTACTTTCTCCTTTGGGTTGATTGCCAGTATCTCGGCCACGCGACGAACCTGTTGCTGTTCAATGCGGCTCAGCCGGCGATACAGATCGATCAGTCGACGCTCAATGTCCGTGAGTACGGTAGTTTCCGACCCGGCGTATTCGAGGTTGATGTGATCGTTCTTCTTGCGATCCAACATGCTAACTACTCCATAAAGTGCATTGCTGAATGGACTTTATGGGGGGTGCGCAACTGCATTGGAATAAGAGATATCCCAATGACTGTGCGGGATTGTTGCGAGTTAAGACCGGTGCCGGGCGGCGTCGTCGGCCATCGCTTCAAGGAAACGACGAATCGCCTTCTGATCATCATCAGGGATCGACCTGAATTGCATGATCATCTGTTCTTCCGAGGGGCTAAAAAGTTGGCCCAATGGTGTCGCATGACGTCCCGTAAGCACGTAAGCCGCATCTACCCCCTTCTCTTCCAGGGCCGTGACGTAACGAAGGTCTAGGGAGCTGGCCCCCAGTTCGTAGTTCTTTTGCGTTCCCCTACTGACTCCAAGTAGGACTCCAAACTCTGTTTGATTTAACCCCAAGCGCTCGCGCTCTTCCCTGAGGCGTTCACCTACTCGATCCGCTATGAGCATTTTTTTAGTCACCACCATTGACTTGATCATTTTTTTGACCAAGAATCACCACAGACAAACGCAAACAAACACAAATGAACAGAGGGAACACTATGCCCGCCACCATTACGCACGAGCAAGCCCGGGCGGCTCTCGATCGAAAGGGACTGAGTATCGCGGAATTCAGTCGCAAGCATGGGCTGAACAAAAATTTGGTCAGCGACCTTTTGAACGGTCGGATCAAAGGTCGCCGAGGGGAGGCACATCGCGCCGCCGTGTTGCTAGGCATCAAAGACGGCGTAATTGAACAGTAATCGCGGCGCTCAACAGGGAAAAGTAGAAGTTGAAAAGTCCAATCCTAGACACTCGCAAAGAAGTCATGAGCGAGATCATCCGCAGTTACGCCGGCGGACGCGAAGCCGCTGCTGCGCGCTTGGGTCTGAAGCTTAAAAAATTCGACAACCATGCCTACGAAAATGCTGGTTGCAGTCCCCTCAGCGACTTACAAGTTTTCATGCTCGAGCAGGACTGTGGAACTCAGCACTTCCCCACCTACGTCGCCTCGATGTATGGGGGACTGTTCGTACCAGTGGCTGATCCTGGAACGCTCGACAATGTCGAACTTTACAGACGCTCTGTGCAGGTTTCTGCAAAGCGAGGGTGTGTTGATCAAGCAATTGCCGCTGCTCTTGAAGACGGTTCGATCAGTGATGAAGAAGCCGAATTCATCATGGACGCGCATAACCTCCACGTAGCAGCAAGGCACGCTGAAGTGCTGGCTGCCATCGCTCTCTACCGCGCAGGAAAGGCTCAATGAACAATTTGTCTGCAGTACCGGAATACCAGGATGTCCTGCAGAGCGCCGCGCTGGCGTTTCTTGAACGTCACCACTGCGAACACCTGAGCGACGATCAACAACTGTTCAGCCGGGCTGTTCAACACCTGGTTGCAGACTACGACGTGCAAACGCAGGTCGCTGAAAAAATCGTTCACCTGGCAGGCACCACCATGGTCGCTGTTCGCGATCGGCAACGCCTGAACATCCAGAGCAGCACGTCGACGCACACCGTGATCGTTGATCCGGTCACCGGCCGACAATGGGCCGTACCGGTCAGCCTCATCTATGAGCGAATCATCAACGCGCCGGACCTTGGCCGCTTTCGCTTAGCCAACTCGTAACACCAACCCTCACACAAACGCCTGCCCCGCACTCCGTGGGTTTGGGTGAGCTGCGCCCGAAATCGAGGTTTCAAGATGGGAAACGCCGTAATTCTGACCACCCAGCTGCCATCTGCAGAGGCTGAAGCACTTCTGGCTGCGATGCGTGAGCAGTACCGCTTGAGCCTCAACGACTACTGGTACTCGGATGAGTACCGGTATGTCCCGCAAGAAAAACGGCACAGCTCGATCCTCGAAAGAACTCCGGTGATGGCCGCCCAGAAACGCCTGATGGCCGCCCTCTCCCTCAGCCTCAAAGCAGTGAAGTAATCATGAAAGAAGATCTCCGCCACGACCTGTTGCAACGCCTCCAGTTCGATTTCGGACTGAAGCACCGCGTAGGCACCGATTACATGCGCGGTGGCACCTGCCCCAAGTGCAAGAAAAAGGAGCTGTATTCCCGATTCGATACACCATGGATGGTGATCTGTGGTCGCCCGGAAAAGTGCGGCCATACCCTGCACGTAAAAGAGCTGTACGACGATCTGTTTGAGGACTGGAGCAAGCGTGCGCCGGCGACGGACCAGCACCCCAACGCCACTGCACGGGCTTATCTGGAGTACGCCCGGGGCTTTCGATTTGAACTGATCCAAGGCTGGTTCACACAAGAAAGTTTCTACTCGCCTGAACACAACGCCGGCAGCGCCACGGTGCGCTTTGCGCTGGAAAAAGGCGGCTGGTGGGAACGTTTGATCGATCAGCCGCACCGTTTCGGCAAGATGAAAGCACGCTTCAAATCCAAGGATAGCTATCGCGGCGTCTGGTGGTGCCCCCCTTGCGTCGACCTGCTTGAGGTCAAGGAAATCTGGATTGTCGAAGGGATCTTTGACGCCATCGCTCTGGTGCACAACGACATCGCGGCCGTATCGGCCATGTCGTCCAATGCGTTCCCTGGGGACTCGCTCAAGGCCCTGATCAAAACCCGTGAGGGCAGCAAGCTGCCCAAGTTGGTCTGGGCGCTGGACAACGAACCGAGCGCCAACGCCTACACCCGGCGCTGGGTCCGCGAAGCCCGTGCCCTGGGTTTCGTCTGCGAGTCAGCACAGATCCCGCAACGTGACGGCCGCAAGTCTGATTGGAACGACCTGCACCAGCGCTGGAATTTTATTCAGGACGAGACCAAGCGCGCCGAACAGATCGCAACGGACCTCAAACAGGCCCGGCACCAGGGCGCCCTGCTGCTGGCAGAAAGCGCAGCGGAAAAAGCCCTGCTCATGTACGACTGGAACAAGCGCGGGGAATTTCACCTGGGTTTTGGCAACCGTCTGTACTGGTTCAAGCTGGACATGGAGAAATTCAACCGGGCCATGTCCGACATCGAGGACAGCGAGAACCACGACGACCAGCTGCTCAACCAGGCGCAACAGCGCGAGAAGGCACTGCAGCAGTCCGGTAGCGTCGTGGAGATTGCCAACTGCTACCCGCAAGCCTTGTACTTTCAGCGCAACGAAGTCACCGACGAGTCCTGGTATTACCTACGCGTGGACTTCCCCCACGACTCCGAAAGCGTAAAAAACACTTTCACCAGCGGCCAGCTGTCCGCGGCCAGTGAATTCAAAAAGCGCCTGCTCGGCATGGCCGCCGGCGCCATGTTCACGGGCAGCGGTCAGCAGCTCGACAAGCTGATGAAGGACCAACTGTTCGGCATCAAGACCGTGTCGACCATCGACTACGTGGGCTACAGCAAGGAATACGCCTGCTACGTCTACGGCGATATCGCAATCAAGGACGGCACCACCTACAAGGTCAACAGCGAAGACTATTTCGAGTTCGGCAAGCTGCGCCTGAAAACCCTGCAGAAAGGCGTCCCCATCAAACTGCAGCGGGACGGAAAAGACTTCAACGAGCAGTGGGTGCGGTTGCTGTGGACCTGCTTCGGCGCCCAGGGTTTTGTCGCGCTGGTGTTCTTTTTCGGCTCGTTGTTCTGCGAACAGATCCGCGCGCGTTACCAGTCCTTCCCGTTTCTGGAAGCCACCGGTGAAGCCGGTGCCGGCAAAACCACACTACTCAACCTGCTGTGGAAGCTGCTCGGACGCGAAGGCTATGAAGGCTTCGACCCGATGAAATCGACCAAAGCCGGACGCTCGCGCCTGATGGGCCAGGTCTCCGGGATGCCGGTCGTGTTTCTTGAAGCCGATCGCCATAGCGACGATCGGGCGCACGCAAAAACCTTCGAATGGGATGAGCTGAAAGACTTCTACGGCGGCGGCACGTTGGCCACCAAAGGCGTCAAGACGGCGGGCAACGAAACGTACGAACCGCCCTTTCGCGGAACGATCGCCATCAGCCAGAACGCCGCCGTGGTGGCTCACGAAGCGATCATGACGCGCATCGTCAAGCTGCATTTTGTACGCCCGACGGTCACCCCAGAAAGCCGTGCGGCTGCTGACCAGTTGAACGCACTGGACGGCGGCATCCTCAGCCACTTCCTGTTGCGCGCCGTGGGTAAGGAATCCGCGGTACTGGATCTGTTCGCTCAGCGCATGCCAGAACACGAAGCGAAGCTGCGCCGCCTGCACACGCATTGTTTTGCCTGCAGTACGGCCTATGTCAGCGACCAGGGCAACTGCACCAGTTGTGGTTATGACCTGCGGGGCTTCATCCGCGTTGAGCGCATCAGCAAGAACCACGCTCAGTTGCTTTCGCTACTCGATGCACTGCGCCTGATTCTGAAACTGGATGAGCCTCAAATAGCCGCTACCCAACGCCAAATCGTCCGCATGGCGATTGAGCGCCAGGCTTCAATCAGCTCCGACCACCCGGCCGTTGCTGAATTCTGGGAGGTCTACGACTACCTCGAATCTCTCAACGATGACCCATTGGTTGATCACAGCAGTGACCCGAGCGTCATCGCGATCAACCTCAACGAATTCAGCGAAAGAGCTGCTGAACACAAACAGAAACTGGCGGACGTGGCCACCCTGCGTGACCTACTGAAAGAGTCCCGCTCGCACAAGTTTCTGGAAGCAAACAAGGCCGTACATAGCGCAGTCCGCGCAGCCATGAACAGCAGGACACCCTTGGCGCCGAGTCGCCCTACCACGGTCAAGTGCTGGATCTTCAAAGCGTGAAAAGGAGGCTACACCGATGCAAATCCAAATCTTTATGGGCAATGCCGGCGACGGCAACACAAGCAAGCTGCAGGAGATCCAGAACCGGTTGGAAGGGATCGGCGTAAGCCAGCCGGTCATTCAGGCCGGTGCTTATGGGGTGGACGGACTGCTGCAGATTCTTGAGGTTCGTGCCGCAGGTGGCCAACGTGAAATCCTGGTGGACGCGTGCAGCCCACAGCAGATTTTGAGCGTAATCGAATGGCAGTCCTGCACTGAGGAAGATCCGAAGTACGCCGACCTGATCATTCACCTGGCCCGCCAGGACTGACGGAATATAGAAGCGATGTCGAGGAGTTGCACCTCCCCGACATCAACCACCACCGAGGGCAACACCATGGAAGTACAGCACCAAAGCAGCAGTGATTCGAAGGCTAACACACTCATCAACGGTGACCCGCGTGCTCGGCATCTGATGGCTATCAGAATCGTCGGTACAGCACTGTTTGATTACCAGGTGCGGAAAACCGAGGTAGCGCGGATCCGTCTCGAATGCCTTACCACTTTCGCCAAGGAGTTGGGCGACATCGACGCGGCAGAGTTCGCTGTCGTCGCTCAACTACTGGCTGGCAGCTCAACAGCCAACCTAACCCCAATTGATCGACCTTACTCACTCGAAGGAATCGCACTATGAAAACGTTGTTTGTACTGATGGCTCAATACAATGGCCAAGTGGTAATTCCGCTGGATCGAGTGTGTCAGGATTATTTCACGCACCTGACAACAGACATGTTCCAACGCAAAGTGGGGGCCGGCCAGATAAAGCTCCCTATCACTCGCATGGAGCCGAGTCAGAAAAGCGCGAAAGGTATTCATATTGCAGACCTGTCGGCTTACCTGGATGAGCAGCGCGCTGCAGCAGTAAAAGAACGTAACCAACTGAATAGCGCGCCGCGCAGCAGCTAACTCACCTCAACGTTTTGGCGCCCAACTTTACGGGCGCCTGCAGGATGCGCTCTAACCACTCCCAAGTTGCATAAACATCCCCTCGCCCGCGCAGGTGGGTATAACGGCGCATCGAGTTCCAATCTCGATGTCCCGACACACTCGCCACTCGCGGAATATCCCAGTCCATTTCGAAAAGCCGGCTGACGCCTTCATGGCGCAGATCGTGAAAGTGCAGGTCTGCGATGCCCAGGATTTTGCAGGCCCTTGTCCAGGACGTGGACACGGATTCAGCGCTGTAAGGAAAAATCTCAGGCAATACTTTAGGCATGGTCTGAAGTATCGCCCATGCTTCTGGCGGCAAATGACACCAGACGTCGTTACCGATCTTCTGGCCTGGATTCTTCATGTCACGAACCAGCACCCGCTGGCCAGCTTCGTCCAAGTCATCCCATAGGATCCGAGTGATCTCTTCTTGCCTACGCGTGGAAAACAACGCGAAACCCGTCAGCTTAAGCATGTTGATAGAAGTTGGACGACGAGTTTGGACATCCCGGAAGTGTGTAAGCAGCTTGTCGAGCTCGTCTAGGGTGGGCCGGCGATCGCGTTCGCGGCTTTTCATGTTGTAACCGAGCTTTTTTAATACTCGGCGCGCGTCCACCATTGCATGCGGATCCACCTCATAACCCCAAGCGGGTCGAGCGATCGAGAGAACCGCGCCCAAGTGTGCGAGATCGTTGCCAGCGGTCTGAGGCTGAACGCCCCCACCCTCCTTGCCCATGCGCCATAACGCATACTCGACCAGGTGCTGGCTGCTTATATCTCTGTCGTTCAACTTTCCCAGGTAGCACTCGCTAATCGCCTTCAACGTACCGAGCTTCGTTTTCCCTAGAGGGCGCGCCTTGGTCATTTCAGCCAAGTAACGATCGATCATTTCCTTGATCGTCGCACCAGGTCGGTTCGCCCGCTCGATCGCACCTGGTTCGTCCAGCTCGGTTTCTCTTTTACGCACCCAAGCCTGTGCGGCCTGTTTTCGGGCGAAGGTCTGACTCTCTTGGTAAACTTGCACCCCATCGCGAAACAGGCGTATCTGTGCCGTGTAACTGGTGCTGCCGTCGGTGCGTTTCCGTGCTCTGATCGTGGCCATAGTCAACTGGTACAATTGGAAAAGTGATTGGTACATTGTACCAACCGACCTCAGAAAACGCCTATTTACCCCCTGAAATCGGCCTAGAACACGTAGAGCAAAATGGTACATAAATCAGCTACATACCCAACAAACACCGGCTCTACGCTGTCTAGAAGGTTCTCCGTTGCGCCCATGATGGATTGGACTGACCGCCATTGCCGTTTCTTCCTACGCCTCCTATCGAAGAACGCCCTGCTCTACACCGAAATGGTCACCACCGGCGCTCTCCTCAACGGCGATCACGAACGTTTCCTCCGTCACAACGAAGCCGAGCACCCTCTCGCGCTGCAGTTGGGCGGTAGCGTTCCGTTGGACTTGGCCGCCTGCGCCCGCATGGCCCAGGAGCACGGTTACGATGAGGTGAACCTGAACGTCGGCTGCCCAAGCGATCGTGTGCAGAACAACATGATCGGCGCGTGCCTGATGAGTCACCCGCAACTGGTGGCGGATTGTGTGAAGGCGATGCGTGATGCGGTGTCGATTCCAGTGACGGTGAAGCATCGCATCGGCATCAACGGTCGGGACAGTTACGCGGAGTTGTGTGATTTCGTCGGCACCGTCCGTGATGCCGGGTGCACCAGCTTCACCGTGCATGCGCGGATTGCGATTCTGGAAGGGTTGTCGCCGAAGGAGAATCGTGACATTCCGCCGTTGCGCTATGACGTGGCGGCGCAGCTGAAGGCGGATTTCCCGGAGCTGGAGATTGTGTTGAACGGCGGGATCAAGACGATGGAGGCCTGCCATGAGCATTTGCAGACCTTTGACGGTGTGATGTTGGGGCGTGAGGCTTATCACAATCCGTATTTGCTGGCGGAGGTGGATCAGCAGTTGTTTGGCAGTTCGGCGCCGGTGATCAGCCGGGCTGAGGCGTTGGCGCAGTTGCGGCCTTATATTGCCGAACATTTGCAGGCCGGTGGGGCGATGCATCACATCACGCGGCATGTGCTGGGCCTGGGCACGGGGTTCCCGGGGGCGCGGAAATTCCGTCAGTTGTTGTCGGTGGATATTCACAAGGCCAAGGATCCGCTGGCGTTGCTGGATCAGGCGGCTGAGTTGCTTGAAGGTCGTTGATTTGATGGTTTGAGTGCGCGGGCGACGAATGAGCGTTGCCCGCTGTTTTGTTGTACTGACAGGATGTCTTTTGTTTATGCCCGCGTTCAATTTCTCTGGTTTCCAGCGTTTCACCCTCCTCTCCTTGTTAAGTGTCACCTCGAACGTTTATGCGCACTGCGACGGTCTCTGCATCGGGAGCACCGATACACCGTGGGAGGCCACGCAGTTGTCCGGCTTCACTCTGTTGTCTCTAGTCCTCGCGCCTTTTTCGGCTAGCCAGGAAACGACTGACAGTCACAAGCGTGTTTACTCTGCTGCAGAACAGGAAGACGCACGTCTGTACCTCGCCAGCGACGGCATGCTGCAGGCCGCGTATTTCACCTCGGCCTTGCAGCGCTTTCGCCAGAAGTCGTCGGATTCGACGTTAAACGATCTCGCCGTTGCGGCGTTGATCAGCGCTCAGTGATCAGGCGGCCGCTGCGGCGGTCCAGTTGACCCAGCCAAACAGCCACGTTGCCAGAATCAACAAACCAAACGCGATCCGGTACCAGGCGAACGCGGCGTAGCTGTGGTTGGCAATAAAC
>NZ_QAIU01000448.1:0-1651 GCF_003061205.1 Pseudomonas sp. HMWF006 | reverse complement strand
CGTTGAGGTTGCTCGACACCGCACGGTTGTCCGTGCTGCTGCGCGACAGAAAACCGTCGACCCGACGCGCCAGTTCGCGGAACTCTTCAGCCCCGACCTCGCGACGCATGAAGCGACCCCAATCGGTGCTCAGGGCCTGGGCTTCGTCAGCCAGGCCATTGACCACCGGGGTGGCGCTTTCCACCAGATCCATGGTGCGGTTGGCCGCGGCTTCAGTCAGCTTGACCACATAGCCCAGGCGTTCGGTGGCGTCGGTGATTTGCGACACTTCCTCGGCCTGCGGCATGTGCGGATCAATCTGGAAGTTGACGATCGCACTGTGCAGTTCGCGCGTGAGCTTGCCCACTTCCTGATACAGGCCGCGGTCACGGGTCTGATTGAGCTCATGGATCAGTTGCACAGCGTCGCCGAACCTGCCTTTTTCAAGGCTTTCGACCAGTTCGACCGCGTGTTTTTTCAGGGTCGACTCGAAATCGCCCTGTGAAGATTCGTTATGCTCCATAGCTCCCCCGCGCGTTCATCAGCCGATGCGTTCGAAAATCTTCTCGATTTTTTCTTTCAGCGCCTGAGCCGTGAAAGGTTTGACCACGTAGCCGTTCACACCGGCCTGGGCTGCTTCGATGATCTGCTCACGCTTGGCTTCTGCCGTCACCATCAGCACGGGCAGGTGCTTGAGTTTTTCATCGGCACGTACGTGGCGCAGCAGGTCGATACCGGTCATGCCCGGCATGTTCCAGTCCGTTACCAGAAAGTCGATGCTTCCGCTGTTGAGCACCGGAATGGCAGTGGTGCCATCGTCGGCCTCGACGGTGTTGGTGAACCCCAGATCACGCAGCAGGTTCTTGATGATCCGCCGCATCGTTGAGAAGTCATCAACGATGAGGATTTTCATGTTCTTGTCCAATTCGACCTCCAAGCAGTCTTAAACGCGCCCAGCACCTGGACGCGCCATTTCAATCAATCCGGCGTAGCACTCGAAGACTGTCTGGAGCACAACAGAGCAAGACCGGTGCCGTTCATCACCGCACCAGCCTCGTTCGCAGTGTCCCCACACTGCCTTCAGCGCGCTCGCCACTCCCCCAAACGCCCCCGCAAGCGGGCCGCGCACTGGCTGTGTAACTGGCTGACCCGCGACTCACTGACGCCAAGGACTTCACCGATTTCCTTGAGGTTCAGCTCTTCGTCGTAGTACAGCGCCAACACCAGTCGCTCACGCTCCGGCAAATTGGCAATCGCGTCCGCCAGTGCGGCCTGGAAACGTTCATCTTCCAGATCGCGTGACGGCTCAAGATGAGCACTGGCGCCATCCTCGTGCAGCCCTTCGTGTTCGCCGTCCTGCAACAGGTCGTCGAAACTGAACAGGCGGCTGCCCAGGGTGTCATTCAAAATCCCGTAGTAATCGTCGAGACTCAATTGGAGTTCGGCCGCAACCTCGTGATCTTTAGCATCACGGCCGGTTTTAGCTTCAATTGCCCGAATTGCGTCGCTGACCATACGGGTGTTGCGGTGAACCGAGCGTGGCGCCCAGTCCCCTTTACGGACTTCATCGAGCATCGCGCCGCGGATTCGAATGCCCGCGTACGTTTCGAAACTGGCACCTTTGCTGGCGTCGTATTTGGTCGAGACTTCGAGCAGACCGATCATGCCGGCC
>NZ_QAIU01000447.1:21248-29502 GCF_003061205.1 Pseudomonas sp. HMWF006 | reverse complement strand
GCTCACGCGGTGCACGTTCTTCACGTGGCGCACGTTCTTCGCGCGGCTTGCGTTCTTCATCGCGGCGACCATTACGGTTGCGGCTCTGCTGACGACCGTTGCGACGCTCTTCATTGCGGGCCGGACGCTCGGTGGCCGGTTTTTCAACCACGACCGGAGCGGCTGGCTCTTCCTTGGTGGCGAACAGGCTGACCAGCGATTTCACCAGGCCTTTGAACAGGCTTGGCTCTGGCGCAGCAACCGGTGCCGGTGCTGGAGCCGCAGGTGCGGCGACTTCGGTCGGCACCGGAGCGTTGGCGCGGGCCGGAGCGGTTTTGACTGCGGCTTCCTGGCGAACCAGGGTGCGGGTCGCAGCGGCTGGCTGGACTTCTTCGACTTCGGCCGCAGCCGCAGCGATTTCGTAGCTGGACTGGTTGGTCGCGGCTTCCGGGCTGTCGTCACGCAGACGCTGAACTTCGAAGTGCGGCGTTTCGAGGTGATCGTTCGGCAGGATGACGATACGGGCACGGGTGCGCAGTTCGATCTTGGTGATCGAGTTGCGTTTTTCGTTGAGCAGGAACGCGGCAACCGGAATCGGCACTTGAGCGCGCACTTCGGCAGTGCGGTCTTTCAGGGCTTCTTCTTCGATCAGGCGCAGGATGGCCAGCGACAGCGATTCAACGTCACGGATGATGCCGGTGCCGTTGCAACGCGGGCAGACGATGCCGCTGCTTTCACCCAGGGATGGACGCAGGCGCTGACGGGACATTTCCAGCAGGCCAAAGCGCGAGATGCGGCCGATCTGCACGCGAGCGCGGTCGGCTTCCAGGCATTCGCGGACTTTCTCTTCCACGGCGCGCTGGTTCTTGGCAGGGGTCATGTCAATGAAGTCGATGACGATCAGGCCGCCGATGTCGCGCAGGCGCAACTGACGGGCGATTTCTTCGGCCGCTTCAAGGTTGGTCTGCAGGGCGGTTTCTTCGATGTCGCTGCCTTTGGTGGCGCGCGCCGAGTTGATGTCGATGGACACCAGGGCTTCGGTCGGATCGATAACGATGGAGCCGCCGGAAGGCAGTTCGACGACACGCTGGAACGCGGTCTCGATCTGGCTTTCGATCTGGAAACGGTTGAACAGCGGCACGCTGTCTTCGTACAGCTTGATCTTGCTGGCGTACTGCGGCATCACCTGGCGGATGAAGGTCAGGGCTTCGTCCTGGGCTTCAACGCTGTCGATCAGCACTTCGCCGATGTCCTGGCGCAGGTAATCGCGGATGGCGCGGATGATCACGTTGCTTTCCTGGTAGATCAGGAAAGGCGCGGAGCGATCCAGCGAGGCTTCTTTGATGGCGGTCCACAGTTGCAGCAGGTAATCGAGGTCCCACTGCATTTCTTCGCTGCTGCGGCCAAGGCCGGCAGTGCGCACGATCAGACCCATGTCGGCTGGTGCCACCAGGCCATTCAGCGCTTCACGCAGTTCGTTGCGCTCTTCGCCTTCGATGCGACGGGAGATACCGCCGGCACGCGGGTTGTTCGGCATCAGCACGAGGTAACGACCGGCCAGGCTGATGAAGGTGGTCAGGGCGGCGCCCTTGTTGCCACGTTCTTCTTTTTCGACCTGAACGATGACTTCCTGGCCTTCGCTCAGGACGTCTTTGATGTTGACGCGGCCTTCAGGGGCTTTCTTGAAGTATTCGCGGGAGATTTCTTTGAGGGGCAGGAAGCCGTGGCGCTCGGAGCCGAAATCGACAAAGGCAGCCTCAAGGCTTGGTTCGATGCGAGTGATACGGCCTTTATAGATGTTGGCCTTCTTCTGCTCGCGTGCACCGGATTCGATGTCCAGGTCGTAGAGGCGTTGGCCATCTACCAGTGCAACACGCAACTCTTCGGGTTGAGTTGCGTTAATCAGCATTCTTTTCATGTAGTACCGTCGGTTTCCGGGCTGCCGGAAACGGCGTTCGGCACACACGACTTCTCACGGTCGGTGTCAGGTGCGTCGGGAATGGTTGGCCATTCCCGTGTCCAGCGATGTCAGGCCAATTGGGCCGATACCGCGACGTACGCGTCCTGCTTGCTGTGGCTACATAAGCACTCAGTCAGGAGGAGGAATCAACCAGCGGCTGTGGACGAGATGAAGCGTCTTGATAAAGCCTATTGCTACACAGTCCGGCGGTTGTGCATCTCCACCCTACACGTATCCCTGATAATTCGGGTGCTGCCGCGCGCAGAATCCGCAGCGGGTTGGCATTTACCGTGAGCTCCGAAAGGGGAGGTCACGCATCATGGCTAATTCAGGCGATGTTTCCGAAACATTCGCTCGGGGTCATCTGCAGCTGACTGCACTTTGTGAACTGGCCTCGAATATTTGCCTGTCAGGCGAGTGAAAACTCTGCTCGACGGTGTAATTCAGGCCTCATGTCACCTGCGCTTGTTACAACTGCAAGCTCCACCGTTACGTAGCGAAAGCCCCGTAGGACGGCCTCGCGTCCTGGTGAATTGCGTTGGTCAGGGCCGGTTTTTGACCGTGGTTCCGCTGTCCAGGCCGCTTTTGGCGGCGTTCGCGACTATAGCAGCAATGATTAAGTGCTTCAAATCCATAAAAATTGTTATCATCCGCGGCATGACAACTACTGCCCCTTCGACTCCAGGCGTTCAACTGCTTGAAGTCTCGCCGGAGTATGCCGGCCAACGAATCGACAACTTTCTCCTCGCCCGGCTCAAAGGCGTGCCCAAGACCTTGATTTACCGCATTTTGCGTAAAGGCGAAGTGCGTGTGAACAAGGGGCGGATCAAGCCCGAATACAAGCTGCAGGCCGGTGATATCGTGCGCGTGCCGCCGGTTCGCGTGCCTGAGCGCGACGAGCCGGTGCCTCTGGCGCAAGGCTTGTTGCAGCGTCTGGAAGCCTCGATTGTCTACGAAGACAAAGCCCTGATCGTGATCAACAAGCCCGCCGGCATTGCGGTTCACGGCGGCAGCGGCTTGAATTACGGCGTCATCGAAGCCTTTCGTCAGTTGCGCCCGGATGCCAAGGAGCTGGAACTGGTTCACCGACTTGACCGGGATACCTCCGGCCTGCTGATGATCGCCAAGAAGCGCAGCATGTTGCGGCACTTGCACGCCGCATTGCGCGGTGACGGCGTCGACAAGCGCTACATGGCGCTGGTTCGCGGCAACTGGGCAACTTCGATCAAGCAAGTCCGTGCGGCGCTCGGCAAGAGCAATCTGCGCTCCGGCGAGCGCATGGTCGAGGTCGATGAGGAGGAGGGCAAGGAGTCGGTGACCGTGTTCAAGGTCCTGCGTCGCTTTGGCGACTTTGCCACCTTGATCGAGGCCAAGCCGATCACCGGCCGCACGCACCAGATCCGCGTCCACACGTTGCACGCCGGGCACTGCATTGCCGGCGACACCAAGTACGGCGATGACGGTTTCAGCAAGGAAATCCGTGATCTGGGCGGCAAGCGCCTGTTCCTGCACGCTTACATGCTGACCGTGCCGCTGCCCGATGGCGGTGAACTCAAGTTGCAGGCACCGGTCGATGAAATGTGGGCCAAGACCGTGGAGCGATTGAGTGCGCCCATCTGATTGCAAACTGCTGATTTTCGATTGGGACGGCACCCTCGCCGATTCCATTGGTCGGATTGTCGAGGCGATGCACTCTGCGTCCGCGCGTTCCGGTTTCGAGTTGCGTGATGATTTTGCCGTCAAAGGCATCATCGGCCTGGGCTTGCCCGAGGCGATCCGCACCTTGTATCCGGACATCAGCGATACCGAGATGACCTTGTTTCGCGAGTATTACGCCGATCACTACATCGCGGCAGAAGCCGTGCCTTCGCCGTTGTTCGATGGCGTTGTCGAGTCGATGGCGTCGTTTCGCGAGCAGGGCTATCACCTGGCAGTCGCGACCGGTAAAAATCGTCGCGGACTGGATCGGGTGCTCAAGGCCAATGGCTGGGAAGACTATTTCGATATCACTCGCGCCGCCGACGAGACTGCGAGCAAGCCGCATCCGCTGATGCTCGAGCAGATTCTCGCGCATTGCGGTGTGCGCCCCGAGCAGGCGTTGATGGTAGGGGATTCGTCCTTCGACCTGTTGATGGCGCGTAACGCGGGCATGGCGTCTGTGGCGGTGAGTTATGGCGCGCAGTCGATTGAATCGCTGCAGCAGTTCGAGCCGCGCCTGTCGATCGACCGGTTTAGTGAATTGCACGCCTGGCTGGGGCAGCAGGCTTAATACGTTTTTGCTGGGGTACAGCGCATGACCGACGAATGGAAAGCACCGGCCAAGGCAAGTGCCGACGACGGTGACGAGAAAAGCTGGAAACTATTGGAGAAAACCCTGCTGGCCGGCGTGCAGGAACAGCGTCGTTCGCGGCGTTGGGGGATTTTCTTCAAGCTGCTGACGTTTGTTTATCTGTTTGTTGCGCTGATTCTGTTCACGCCGCTGATGGACATGGAAAAGAGCGCCACCCGTTCTTCGAACTACACAGCGCTGATCGACATCACCGGCATGATCGCCGACAAGGAGCCGGCCAGCGCTGACAATATCGTCGGCAGTCTGCGGGCGGCCTTCGAGGACAAGAAGGTCAAGGGTGTGATCCTGCGCATCAATAGTCCAGGCGGCAGTCCGGTGCAGTCGGGTTACGTGTATGACGAGATCAAACGTCTGCGGGGTCTGCACCCGGACACCAAGGTGTATGCGGTGATTTCCGATCTGGGGGCGTCCGGTGCCTATTACATCGCCAGTGCGGCGGATCAGATCTATGCCGACAAGGCCAGTCTGGTTGGTTCGATCGGTGTGACGGCGGCGGGTTACGGCTTTGTTGGCACGATGGACAAGCTGGGTGTCGAGCGTCGTACGTATACCTCGGGTGAGCACAAGTCGTTCCTCGATCCGTTCCAGCCACAGAAAGCTGACGAGACGGCGTTCTGGCAGACCGTGCTGGACACCACGCACAAGCAGTTCATCAACAGCGTCAAGCAGGGGCGCGGCGATCGCCTCAAGGACAAAGAGCATCCGGAGCTGTTCTCCGGGCTGGTCTGGTCCGGTGAACAGGCGCTGCCGCTGGGGCTGATTGATGGCCTGGGTAACGCCAGTTCGGTGGCGCGTGATGTGATCGGCGAGAAAGAGTTGGTGGATTTCACCGTTCAGGAATCGCCGTTTGATCGCTTTTCGAAGAAGCTGGGTGCCAGCGTGGCTGAGCAGTTGGCGATGTGGATGGGTTTCCACGGGCCTTCGTTGCGTTAATTCGTTTCAAGTCAAAAGATCGCAGCCTGCGGCAGCGCCTACAGAGATCGGTGTAGGAGTTGTCGCAGGCTGCGATCTTTTGCTTTAAGGGATCTGTACGCCTTCGGCCAGCAGCATGTCGATCAGGCGAATCAATGGCAGGCCGATCAGGCTGGTCGCGTCAGGCCCTTCGGTGGATTGAAACAGGCTCACGCCCAGCCCTTCAGCCTTGAAGCTGCCAGCGCAGTCGTAAGGCTGTTCAATGCGCAGGTAGCGCTCAACGCGAGCCTGGTCCAGTTTGCGCATGTGAACGGTGAACGGCACGCAGTCGACCTGGCATTGGCCGGTCTGGCTGTTAAGCAGGGCCAGGCCGGTCAGGAAGGTCACGCTTGCGCCGCTGGCGGCCATCAATTGTTCACAGGCCTTGTCGAAGGTGTGCGGCTTGCCGATGATCTGCTCGCCAAGCACGGCGACCTGGTCAGAGCCGATGATCAGATGGTCGGGGTGGCTGGCGGCCAGTGCCCGGGCTTTCTGTTCGGCGAGACGTTTGGCCAGTTCGATGGCTGATTCGCCAGGGCGATGGCTTTCGTCGATATCCGGCGAACAGCAGACGAACGGCAGGTGCAGGCGGGCGAGCAAATCCCGGCGATAAGTCGAGCTTGAAGCAAGTAATAAAGGCAGCATTGGCGTCTCCTGAGGCAGGCGCGAATTCTAGCGGAGGCACGCAAGTGACGGACAGGGCACAATTTCCTTTGACATGGGTGGGTGCATCCCTATAATGCTGCGCCTATGTTGAATGACCCGATTCCACCTCACGTTGACCCGCGCAAATTGGCTGACCGTGGCACCACCCTTCAAGGTGAACTGCTGCTGGCCGATTTGAAGAGACTCTGCGACCCGCTTTCCGACAATGTCGGTACGGTGCAGGCCAAATTCGTTTTTGAACGAGATGAACGTAAATCTGTGGTGATCCACAGCTTTATCGACACCGAAGTCAAAATGGTTTGCCAGCGTTGTCTTGAGCTGGTCACCCTGCCGATCCACAGCGAATGCAGTTACGCTGTAGTGAAGGAGGGTGCGAATACCCAGTCGTTACCGAAAGGTTATGACGTGCTGGAACTGGGCGAAGATCCATTGGATCTGCAGTCACTGATCGAGGAGGAGCTTCTGCTCGCCTTGCCCATTGTGCCTGCTCATCATCCGGAAGAATGCCAGCAGCCGGCGGGAGCAGATGAACCCGTATCGAGCGAGGACGAGGTAACGCGGTCCAACCCGTTCAGTGTATTGGCGCAGTTAAAGCGTGACCCAAACGTTTAGGAGTTAATCAATTATGGCTGTTCAGCAGAACAAAAAATCCCGCTCTGCCCGTGACATGCGCCGTTCGCACGACGCTCTCGAGGCTAGCACTCTGTCTGTAGAAAAAACCACTGGTGAAGTTCACCTGCGTCACCACGTATCGCCAGAAGGCGTATACCGTGGCCGTAAAGTGATCGACAAGGGCGCTGACGAGTAATCACTTGTCCGCTCAAGTCATCGCGATTGACGCAATGGGCGGGGACTTCGGTCCCCGCAGCATTGTTCAGGCCAGCCTTGCTTGCCTTTCTGCTACGCCCTCGCTGCACCTGACCCTCGTCGGTCAACCCTCCCTCCTTGAAGAATTGATCCACGGCCAATCGGCTGCCGATCGCGCGCGCCTGACGATTATTCCGGCGTCCGAAGTCATCACCATGGACGAAAAACCGACCCAGGCCTTGCGTGGCAAGCCGGATTCGTCGATGCGTGTCGCCCTTGAACTGGTGCGTGATGGCAAGGCTCAGGCGTGTGTCAGTGCCGGTAATACCGGGGCGCTGATGGCGTTGTCGCGCTTCGTGCTCAAGACGTTGCCGGGCATTGATCGACCAGCGATGGTGGCGGCGATTCCGACGCAGACGGGTTATTGCCAGTTGCTCGACCTGGGCGCCAATGTCGATTGCAGTGCCGAGCATCTGTTGCAGTTCGCGGTGATGGGGTCGGTGGCAGCGCAGACGCTGGGCATTGCCCGGCCACGAGTGGCGTTGCTCAATATCGGCACCGAAGACATCAAGGGTAACCAGCAGGTCAAGCTGGCAGCGACCTTGTTGCAGGCGGCGCGAGGTATCAATTACATCGGTTTCGTCGAGGGCGATGGCCTGTATCGCGGCGAAGCGGACGTGGTGGTGTGTGACGGTTTTGTCGGCAATATCCTGCTCAAGTCCAGCGAAGGCCTGGCGACGATGATCGCGGCGCGCATCGAGGCGCTGTTCAAGAAAAACCTCGCGTCCCGGGTTGTCGGGGCGTTGGCGTTGCCATTGATGAAACGCTTGCAGGCGGATCTGGCGCCGGCGCGACACAACGGCGCAAGTTTTCTCGGTCTGCAGGGCATCGTGGTGAAAAGTCACGGTTCGGCCGGGGTTCAGGGTTTTCAGAGTGCGATTCAGCGGGCCTTGATCGAGATTCAGGAAAATCTTCCCGAGCGCCTTCATGGTCGTCTGGAGGATTTGTTGTCTTAGGCGTTTTCGTCGGACAATGCTTAAATGTGACCGCCCGGTTCAAAGGGCCATCCAACTGTCAGTTTCTTGCGTCCCCACGTGGGGCGTCATTTTTCGACGACAAGATCATTAGGGGCTTGTTACATGTCTGCTTCCCTCGCATTCGTCTTTCCAGGACAGGGTTCGCAGTCCCTCGGCATGCTGGCCGAGCTGGGCGCGGAATATCCGTTGATCCTCGAAACTTTCAAAGAAGCCTCTGAGGCTCTGGGCTATGACCTGTGGGCGCTGACCCAGCAGGGTCCGGAAGAGCTGCTCAATCAAACCGATAAAACCCAACCGGCCATTCTGACCGCTTCGATCGCCCTGTGGCGTCTGTGGCTGGCGGAAGGCGGCGCGCGTCCGGCCTTTGTTGCCGGTCACAGCCTGGGTGAATACAGCGCGCTGGTCGCTGCCGGTAGCCTGACGCTGGCTGACGCGGTGAAGCTCGTCGAGCGCCGTGGTCAACTGATGCAGGAAGCGGTTCCGGCCGGGCAGGGCGGCATGGCG
>NZ_QAIU01000447.1:16156-21238 GCF_003061205.1 Pseudomonas sp. HMWF006 | reverse complement strand
TGCCAAGGCGGCCGTTGAGCGCGCCATCGAAGGCTGCAAGGCCCGTGGCGCCAAGCGTGCCATGCCGCTGCCGGTGAGCGTGCCGTCGCACTGCGAACTGATGCGCCCGGCCGCCGAGCGCTTCGCCGAATCCATCGCCGCCATCGACTGGCAGGCGCCGCAGATCCCGGTGGTACAGAACGTCAGCGCGCAAGTGCCGGCCGATCTGGAAACCCTCAAGCGTGATCTGCTCGAACAACTGTACAAGCCAGTGCGCTGGGTTGAATCGGTCCAGACCCTGGCCGCCAAAGGCGCGACCAGTCTGGTCGAATGCGGCCCGGGCAAAGTCCTGGCCGGTCTGAACAAACGTTGCGCCGAAGGCGTTTCGACTTCCAACCTCAATACCCCAGACGCTTTCGCTGCCGCTCGCGCAGCGCAAGCCTGAATCAGGAGAAGCTTGCATGAGTCTGCAAGGTAAAGTTGCACTGGTCACCGGTGCAAGCCGCGGTATCGGCCAGGCTATCGCGCTGGAACTGGGTCGTCAGGGCGCCATCGTCGTGGGTACCGCGACCTCCGCCAAAGGTGCCGAGGCAATTGCCGCCACGCTGAAAGAGCACGGCATTCAGGGCACCGGTCTGGAACTCAACGTCACCAGCGACGAATCGGTCAGCAAGGTGCTGGCGAGCATCCAGGAGCAGTTCGGTGCGCCGGCGATCCTGGTCAATAACGCCGGCATCACCCGCGATAACCTGATGATGCGCATGAAAGACGACGAGTGGTACGACGTGATCGATACCAACCTGAACAGTCTGTATCGCCTGTCCAAGGGCGTTCTGCGCGGCATGACCAAGGCGCGTTGGGGTCGAATTATCAGTATTGGCTCGGTGGTGGGTGCCATGGGCAACGCAGGCCAAGTAAACTATGCAGCCGCCAAGGCCGGTCTGGAAGGTTTCAGCCGGGCGATGGCGCGTGAAGTCGGTTCTCGTTCGATTACGGTCAACTCGGTGACCCCTGGGTTCATCGACACCGATATGACCCGTGAACTGCCTGAAGCACAGCGTGAAGCCTTGCAGACGCAGATTCCGCTGGGTCGTCTGGGGCAGGCTCAAGAGATCGCATCTGTGGTCGCTTTTCTTGCATCCGACGGTGCGGCATACGTCACCGGGGCTACAATCCCGGTGAACGGTGGGATGTACATGTAAGTAAAATGTGACGGATTGCTTCAAAAAAATGTCATACGAGCTGTCTAAAATCCGTTATAAAGCTGCAATCTATTTATAGGCAGAGGGCCGCAGGGTTTGAGGAGTGAAGCTTTCAGTTGAAAAGCTGAAAAGTCTTTCTATACACTTACCCACTGGCCAGCTGCCTGAATTTGTCCATTAGGAGTGAAAACAAGGTATGAGCACCATCGAAGAGCGCGTCAAGAAAATCGTTGCCGAGCAACTGGGTGTTAAAGAAGAAGAAGTGGTCAACACCGCTTCCTTCGTAGAAGACCTGGGTGCCGACTCCCTTGACACCGTTGAGCTGGTGATGGCTCTGGAAGAGGAATTCGAGACCGAAATCCCTGACGAAGAAGCTGAGAAGATCACTACTGTACAAGCTGCAATCGACTACGTTACTAGCCACCAGGCGTAATAGTTTGTAATCGTTGTTTGCTGTCATGGAAAAACCGCACTGCCATCATGGCGTGCGGTTTTTTCTTTAGGCCTGATGCAAAATCGTCATTTGAAAAAGGAGAGTGCTGTGTCGCGTAGACGCGTCGTAGTCACCGGTATGGGTATGTTGTCGCCACTGGGCACGGATGTGCCGAGCAGTTGGCAGGGCATTCTGGCTGGCCGCAGTGGCATTGGTCTGATCGAACACACCGACCTTTCTGCCTATTCCACCCGCTTTGGCGGCTCGGTAAAGGGCTTCAATGTCGAGGAATACCTGTCGGTCAAGGAAGCACGCAAGCTCGACCTGTTCATCCAGTACGGTCTCGCGGCAGGCTTTCAAGCCGTGCGCAATGCCGGTCTGGAAGTCACCGATGCCAACCGTGAACGCATTGGCGTGGCCATGGGTTCTGGCATTGGCGGTCTGACCAACATCGAAGAAACCAGCCGTACCCTGCATGAAACGGGTCCGCGTCGAATCTCGCCATTCTTCGTGCCAGGCTCGATCATCAATATGATTTCCGGTTTCCTGTCCATCCATCTGGGGGCACAGGGGCCTAACTACGCCATTGCCACCGCGTGCACCACTGGTACGCACTGCATCGGCATGGCGGCGCGCAACATCATGTACGACGAAGCCGACGTGATGATTGCCGGCGGTGCCGAAATGGCTGCTTGCGGCCTCGGCATGGGCGGCTTCGGTGCCTCCCGTGCGCTGTCGACCCGCAACGACGAGCCGACCCGTGCCAGCCGTCCGTGGGACAAGGGCCGTGATGGTTTCGTCCTGTCCGATGGTGCCGGCGCCCTAGTCCTCGAGGAGCTGGAACACGCCAAGGCACGCGGCGCGACCATCTATGCCGAGCTGATCGGTTTCGGTACCAGTGGCGATGCCTTCCACATGACCTCGCCACCCGCCGATGGCGCCGGTGCTGCGCGCTGCATCACCAATGCATTGCGCGACGCGAAGATCAACGTCGATCAAGTGCAATACATCAACGCCCACGGTACTTCGACCCCGGCTGGCGACCTCGCCGAAGCCAACGCGATCAAGTCCGTGTTCGGTGACCATGCCTACAAAATGGCGGTCAGCTCCACCAAGTCCATGACCGGTCACCTGTTGGGTGCGGCGGGTGCGGTCGAGGCAATCTTCAGCGTGCTGGCGATCAACAGCCAGGTGGCGCCACCGACCATCAACCTCGATGAGCCGGACGAAGGCTGCGATCTCGACTTCGTGCCGCACACGGCGCGCAACATGGACATTGATGTCGTGCTGTCCAACTCCTTCGGTTTTGGCGGCACCAATGGCACCTTGGCATTCCGCCGGTTCGCAGGCTGATGGACAGCTGGGTCGACGGTCAACCGGCTGACACTCTGTCGCTGAAAGATCGTGGCCTGGCTTACGGCGACGGTCTGTTCGAGACCATCGCCGTGCGCAGCGGCCAGCCGCTGTTGCTGGATCGCCACCTGACGCGTCTGGCCGATGGCTGTGCGCGCCTGGCCATCGCGGCGGACTTCGATCAGGTTCGCCACGAACTGCTCGTTTATGCGGCGGCGATGGGCGAGGGCGTGCTCAAGCTCATCCTCACCCGTGGCGACGGCTTGCGCGGTTACGCGCCGGATCCGACGGCGTCTGGCCGACGCATTCTGCAAGGCAATCCTCCTGCGGCTTATCCGGTGGTTCATGCTGAACAAGGCATCCGCCTGTTTCCGTGCAGCACGCGTTTATCAAAGCAGCCGTTGCTTGCCGGGCTCAAACACCTCAATCGACTGGAACAGGTTCTCGCCCGTGCCGAATGGCAGGACAGCGAACACGCCGAAGGCTTGATGCTCGATCAGGCCGGTCGCGTCATCGAAGGAGTGTTCAGCAATGTCTTTGTGGTGCGCGACGGGGTGCTGATCACGCCGGATCTGAAGCGCTGTGGTGTCGCCGGCGTGATGCGTGCCGAAATATTGTTTCAGGCCGAGTCACTGGCCATTCCCACCCAAATCGCCGATATCAGCCTCGAACAGCTGCAATGGGCTGATGAAGTTTTTGTCTGTAACAGCGTGTATGGCGTCTGGCCGGTTCGTGCCTATGCTGCGCTGAGCTGGCCGGTTGGCCCGCTCACCCGTAAACTGCAAGCCATTGCCCGCGCCCTACTGGATGCCTGATTCGTGAGACGTAAACTTTTGCTGCTGCTGGAAACCGGACTGGTTCTGGCAGGGCTGCTGATGGGCGCCAGCGCCTGGAAGATTCACTCCGCACTGGAACAGCCCCTGAACATCACGCAGGAAGAACTGCTGGATGTGCCGAAAGGCTCGACCCCGACCCGTACTTTCCTCGAACTCGAAACCGATGGCGTCATCAAGGATGCATTCTGGTTGCGGATTTACTGGCGCTTCAATCTCGCCGGCACGCCAATCCACAGCGGTGAATACCGCATGCAGCCGGGCATGACCGTCAACGGCCTGATCGACTTGTGGAAGCGCGGTGAAGTGGTGCAGTACAGCCTGACCCTGGTCGAAGGCTGGAATTTCCATCAAGTGCGCGCCGCGTTGGCGAAAGACGAAAAGATCGAGCAGACCCTCAACGGTTTGAGCGACAGCGACGTCATGACAAAGATAGGCCACAAAGGGGTGTTCCCGGAAGGGCGGTTCTTCCCGGATACCTACCGCTTCGTGCGCGGGATGTCTGATGCCGAGCTGCTGAAGAAGGCGTTCGATCGACTCGATGAAGTGCTGGCCAGGGAGTGGGAAAAACGCTCCGCCGATGCGCCCTACACCGAGCCCTATCAAGCGCTGATCATGGCCTCGCTGGTCGAGAAGGAGACCGGAGTGCCACAGGAGCGCGGGGAAATTGCCGGCGTCTTTGTGCGCCGTATGGCCCTGGGCATGCAGTTGCAGACCGATCCGACGGTCATTTACGGGCTGGGCGATCGCTACACGGGCAAGCTGACCCGTGCCCATCTCAAAGAGCCGACGCCTTACAACACTTACGTGATTCCCGGTTTGCCGCCGACGCCGATTGCTATGGTCGGGCGTGAAGCGATTCACGCCGCGCTGAATCCGGTCGACGGCACCAGTCTGTACTTTGTGGCGCGGGGCGATGGCAGCCATGTGTTCTCCGATGATCTGGATGCGCATAACAGTGCCGTGCGCGAGTTCCAGCTCAAGCGACGTGCCGATTACCGTTCGAGCCCGGCGCCGGCGACTGCACCTGAAGCGGCACCGACAACCGAGGAAGCGATTCCTGCGGCATCACCGGACACCGCACCGCAAGCACTGCCACCGGTTACGCCGCCGCAGCCCGCGCCGGAACCGGAAGCCGCCGCCCCGAAAAACGCGCAATGACTTTGATTAAGGACTGCCTGTGACTGGCTTGTTTATTACCCTGGAAGGCCCGGAAGGCGCCGGTAAAAGCACCAACCGCGAATACCTCGCCGAGCGCCTGCGCGCCGCAGGTGTCGAGGTG
>NZ_QAIU01000447.1:11606-16146 GCF_003061205.1 Pseudomonas sp. HMWF006 | reverse complement strand
CTGCTGGCCCCGGCCGACGAAGTCATGAACCCGGATACAGAGTTGCTGCTGGTGTTCGCGGCGCGTGCCCAGCATCTGGCCGAAGTGATTCGCCCGGCGCTGGCCCGCGGCGCCGTGGTCCTGTGTGATCGTTTTACCGATTCGACTTACGCCTATCAGGGCGGCGGCCGTGGTTTGTCGCTGGAGCGGATCGCCACGCTGGAAACCTTCGTGCAAGGTGACCTGCGTCCGGACCTGACGCTGATTTTCGATCTGCCGGTGGAAATCGGCCTGGCCCGCGCCAGTGCCCGTGGCCGTCTGGATCGTTTCGAGCTGGAAGGCCGGGCATTTTTCGAGGCCGTGCGTAACGCGTTCCTCAAGCGTGCCGAAGCCGATCCTGCGCGCTACGTGCGGATCGACGCCGGTCAGCCGTTGGCCAAGGTTCAACAATCGCTGGATACCCTGATTCCGAATTTGCTGGAGCTGAGCCGTGGCTGAGGCCTATCCATGGCAGGACAGCCTCTGGCAGCAACTGGCCGGACGTAGCCAGCACGCCCACGCCTACCTGCTGCATGGTCCGGCCGGCATCGGCAAACGTGCGCTGGCCGAACGCTTGATGGCCAGCCTGCTGTGCCAGCGCCCGACGCCTGAGGCTTGCGGCGAGTGCAAATCCTGCCTGCTGCTCAAGGCCGGCAGTCACCCCGATAATTACATCCTCGAACCGGAAGAGGCCGACAAGGCCATCAAGGTTGATCAAGTGCGTGATCTGGTCAGCTTCGTGGTGCAGACCGCGCAGCTGGGCGGGCGCAAAGTGGTGTTGATCGAGCCGGTCGAGTCGATGAACATCAATGCTGCCAACGCCTTGCTCAAGAGTCTGGAAGAACCGTCCGGCAATACCGTGCTGCTGCTGGTCAGTCACCAGCCGAGCCGTTTGTTGCCGACGATCAAAAGTCGTTGCGTGCAGCAGGCCTGTCCGCTGCCGGGTGAGGCGATGAGCCTGCAATGGCTGGCCCAGGCATTGCCGGACTGTTCCGCAGAAGAGCGTGTCGAACTGCTGACGCTGGCGGCCGGTTCGCCGTTGGCGGCGGTCAGCCTGCAGTCGCAAGGCGTGCGCGAACAACGCGCGCAAGTGGTCGAAGGCGTAAAGAAGCTGCTCAAGCAACAGCAATCCCCAACGCAACTGGCCGAGGAATGGAAAAACATTCCAATGCTGCGCCTGTTCGACTGGTTCTGCGACTGGTCGAGCCTGATCCTGCGCTATCAACTGACTCAGGATGAAACCGGCCTCGGCCTGACCGATATGCGCAAGGTCGTGCAGTACCTGGCGCAGAAAAGTGCCCAGGGTAAAGTGCTCGATATCCAGGACTGGATTCTCGCCCAGCGCCAGAAAGTCCTGAGCAAGGCCAACCTCAATCCGGCCCTGCTGCTGGAGGCGCTCTTGGTGCAATGGGCGGGATTGCCTGGTCAAAGATAAGAATGTTTACCTAGACTCTGAACATCAGCAGTGGAGGTCGTCATGAATGAACCCGCCAGCCCGGGGCCGCGTAACGGCATCTTGTCTCTGACCATCAAGGACAAGTCGGTGCTTTATGCCGCCTACATGCCATTCATCAAGAACGGTGGCCTGTTCATCCCGACCAACAAGAGCTACAAGTTGGGCGATGAGGTGTTCATGCTGCTGAACCTGATGGACGAGGCCGAAAAGATTCCGGTCGCCGGCCGAGTCACCTGGATCACGCCCAAGGGCGCGCAGGGCAATCGCGCTGCCGGTGTCGGCGTGCAGTTCAACGAGGGCGACAACACCGCCCGCAGTCGCATCGAAACCCATCTGGCCGGAGCCCTGAAGTCCGACCGTCCCACCCATACGATGTAAGTAGCCGTGTTTTTATGCTCGTAGATTCCCATTGTCACCTTGATCGCCTCGACCTCGCCGCCCATGACGGCTCGCTGGATGCCGCACTCGACGCGGCTCGCGCACGCGGGGTCGGGCACTTTCTGTGCATCGGCGTGAGTGCCGATAATGCTGCCGATGTCAAAGCCCTGGCTGAGCGTTATGCCGACGTCGATTGCTCGGTCGGCGTGCATCCTCTGGACGTGCAACCTGGCGCGGCCCCGGCGCTGGACTGGCTGCTGGAAGAACTCAATCACCCGAAAGTGGTGGCGATCGGTGAAACCGGTCTGGACTACCACTACGAGCCGGAAGCTGCCGAGTTGCAGCAGCAATCCTTCCGCCTCCACCTGCAAGCCGCCCGGCAGACCGGCAAACCGGTAATCATCCATACTCGCGGCGCCCGTGCCGATACCCTTGAGCTGCTGCGCGAAGCAGCACTGCCTCAGGCCGGTGTGCTGCATTGCTTCACCGAAGACTGGGACATGGCCAAGGCGGCGCTGGACATGGGGTATTACATTTCCCTGTCGGGCATCGTCACGTTCCGCAATGCCGATGCGCTGCGCGACGTCGCGAGCAAGGTTCCGGCGGATCGCCTGCTGGTGGAGACCGACTCGCCGTATCTGGCGCCGATTCCTTATCGGGGCAAGCCAAACCTGCCGCAATACGTGCGCGAAGTGGCGGAGTTTCTGGCGATGTTGCGTGGGGAAAACTACGAGCGGTTTGCCGAGCAGACCACTGAAAATTTCAAGCGGCTGTTCCCTCTGGCCTCTGTCAAATCTGCCATGTAGGCGTTGCCGAAGGCTGCGATCGGTTGATCGTGCTCTTGGGAGATAAAGTCAAAAGATTGCAGCCTGCGGCAGTGCCTGCTGGTGAGCGATCATCAAATTGCAGGCAAAAAAAACCCGGGTTCTGGGGGGTGAATCCGGGTTAAGACCATTAGGAGTAAAACAAAGGCACGCGGTCCCTTGGTACCTTTACCGGCACGACACTTGGGGGAGATGTCGCCCGACAGTTCAAGTATTGATCAGTCTGGCGTGCAGTCCAGTTAGCCGGTCGGGGTTTTTAAACAAATTTGGAATACGTTCGCTTCGGTTGAGTTCTCATTGCGCCCTAATCGTTCTCAAAACGAACGGGAAACACAGATATGGTCGGATGATCCGTGCATTTTTGTGCAAGTTAGGCATAATACGCGGCTTCGAATTTTGACCCTTCAGACCTTTTCTTATGCACAAAGAACCTCGTAAGGTCCGTGAGTTTCGTCGCCGCGAGCAAGAAATTCTCGATACCGCGCTCAAGCTGTTCCTCGATCAAGGTGAAGACAGTGTCACCGTCGAGATGATTGCTGATGCCGTGGGTATCGGCAAAGGCACGATCTACAAGCATTTCAAGTCCAAGGCCGAGATCTATCTGCGGCTGATGCTCGATTACGAGCGCGATTTGAACGAGCTGCTGCATTCGGCCGATGTCGACAAGGACAAGGAAGCATTGTCCCGTGCCTACTTCGAATTCCGCATGCGCGACCCGCAGCGCTATCGCCTGTTCGACCGCCTCGAAGAGAAGGTGGTCAAGGGTAATCAGGTGCCGGAAATGGTCGAGGAGCTGCACAAGATCCGTGCCTCGAACTTCGAACGCCTGACCCTGCTGATCAAGGGCCGCATCAGCGAAGGCAAGCTCGAAGACGTGCCGCCGTACTTCCACTACTGCGCATCCTGGGCACTGGTGCACGGCGCTGTCGCGCTGTATCACTCGCCGTTCTGGAGCAATGTGCTGGAAGATCAGGAAGGTTTCTTCCAGTTCCTGATGGACATCGGCGTGCGGATGGGCAACAAGCGCAAGCGCGACCCGGAAACCCCGAGCAGCTGAATCATTCAGCGACCTGATGGCGCCATGATTTCGCTACATGACGCAGTACCGCAGGAATATACTCAGGCATAGGGCTTGCTAAAACTTGATTTGTGAGTCAAGTTTTAGCGGCTCGAATTTCTATCGCCGGAGTGATCATGATCGTTGACCGTCAAGGCAGGCGTTTTCGCAATTTGCGGATCAGTCTGACTTCCGCCTGCAATTACGCCTGTACCTACTGCGTGCCCAACGGCAAGCGGCTGGTGGCTGCGCAGGATGAGCTGTCGGCCGAAGCGATGGCACGCGGTGTGGCGTATCTGATAGAAGCCGCCGGGATCGAGCGCTTGCGCATCACCGGTGGCGAGCCGCTGGTCAGCCCCAAACTCGAGTCATTCATGACTGCCGTCGGCCGGATGGGGCTGGAAGACATCAGCCTGACCACCAATGGCCAACTCCTCGCGAAGAAACTGCCGTTGCTGGTGGATGCTGGTCTGCGCCGGATCAACGTGTCCCTCGATACCCTTGACGCCGGTGCGTTCCGCAGCATCGCCCGTGGCGGCGATCTGGCGAGCGTGCTCGACGGCATGGACCAGGCGAAAGCGGCGGGGCTGAAGATCAAGGTCAACATGGTGCCATTGCGCGGGCAGAACCTCGATCAGGTCATGCCACTGCTCGATTACTGCCTGGAACGTGGCTATGAGCTGCGCTTCATCGAGTTGATGCGCATGGGCCACCTCGCCACCGACTCCAATGCCTTCCTGCAACAGTTTGTCAGCCTGCAGCAACTGCTGAGCCTGATTGGCGAGCGCTACGAATACGCCCAGGCCG
>NZ_QAIU01000447.1:7742-11596 GCF_003061205.1 Pseudomonas sp. HMWF006 | reverse complement strand
ATGCGATCCCGGGCGTCGGTCACTTCGGCGTAATCGCCAATGAAAGCGTGCCATTCTGCCGGACATGCTCGCGTTTGCGCCTGTCGTCCACCGGTTGGCTGCATGGCTGCCTGTCGTCGAGCAACCGCCACTATGTCGGCGATCTGCTCGACAAGCCGCGCCATCAGGCTCTGCCGGCGTTACAGCGCCTGCTGGTCAAGGCGTTGGGTGACAAGCAGGAAGTGGCTTTTTCCGGTGGCGCGACGGTCATGAAGATTATTGGCGGCTGAGCTCCCGCGCCACAAAAGCCTCATTTCAAATTCGATACCTGTAGATTTCTGTGAGCTGGCGCAAAAGCTGCATTCAACGGCCATTCGCCGGTTTTCCGTCACCGGCTTCTGGAGGATGAGGATGCGTAGCCTGGTTTTGCTGCTGGCCGTTTTGGCGCTTGGCGGCTGTATGACTGTCAGCGATATGGCCGAGGGCACTCGCTATCAGATGAGCGACGCGGGGCTGCTGGATCACAGCGACAGCCGCCGGGTGAACAACTTCCGCATTCAGCCGGACTCGTTCATCTACATCGCCCAGGGTTCGTTCGCACCGCCGGGTGGTTCCTATCCACGGCCGAACGTGGTCGCCGAAGAAGCCTTCAAGGGCTTTGTGGAATACTTCCCGATGGTTC
Source organism: Pseudomonas sp. HMWF006 (assembly GCF_003061205.1). NCBI lineage: Bacteria > Pseudomonadati > Pseudomonadota > Gammaproteobacteria > Pseudomonadales > Pseudomonadaceae > Pseudomonas > Pseudomonas sp. HMWF006. Next base: position 10,935 of record NZ_QAIU01000447.1, on the reverse strand, counting down.
GTCGCGCCCGTGCGCCGGAAGGCCTCGATCAGGCGATGGGCGAAGCCCGCGATGCTGGCGCGCATTATTTGCTGTACACCCGTTTTGCCAAGGCTGACGACCGCATCGGCAACTCCGACGAGTGGCTCGATCAGGAAGCCGTGGATCGCGTGGGCATCGACGGCGGGGTGATTCAGATCATGTTGATCGAGACCAGCACCCAGTATTTGATTGATACTGCACGGATCAAGAGTCGTGGCGGTTTACTGACGTTCCACGACAACAAGCCTGAAGACCTGATCGGCCCGCCACTGGCGCAATACGCGCGCAGCCTGCTGGGAGTCGGCGACCAATAAGCCAAGGAGAACGCCATGAGTGGCCCGCAAAAAGCCAATGACCTGTTGGGACAGATCCCCAAAACCAAAGGCCTGCCGCCGGTGCACTTGTGGAACCCGGACTTCTGCGGCGACATTGACATGCGCATCGCCCGCGACGGCACCTGGTATTACCTGGGTACGCCGATCGGGCGCAAGCCGATGGTCAAATTGTTCTCCACGATCATGCGCCGCGACGGCGATGATTACTTCCTGATCACCCCGGTCGAGAAGGTCGGGATCAAGGTCGACGATGCGCCGTTCGTGGCGATCACCGTGGAAGTCGAAGGCGAGGGTGAGGCGCAGGTGCTGCGATTTACCACCAATGTCGATGAGACGACCGAGGCCGGGCCCGAGCATCCAATCCGCGTCGAAATCGACCCGGCGACACAGGAGCCGGCGCCGTATGTGCATGTGCGCACCAACCTTGAAGCGCTGATCCATCGCAATGTGTTCTACCAACTGGTGGAGCTGGCGGTCAGTCGTGAAGTCGATGGCCAACGCTGGCTTGGTGTGTGGAGCGGCGGCGAGTTCTTCCGCATCGGCCTCGAACCCTGATCCAAAACAAAAAACCTGCAGGAGTGAGCCTGCTGCATTTGTTTTGCGTTTCCGCAGTAAATCCTGATTGACACCCAATCATATGATCATTAGCGTGAACACCCATCGCGAACCGCTTTGAGGTGTTCATGTCCAGCAGCTTTCATGTGTCGACCGTCGACTGGCTGGGCAGCTGGATCGCCGCTGGCCAGGTCAAACCGGGTCAGACCCTCAAGGTCGAAGCGGATTTGGGTGAACAACTTGGCGTCAGCCGCACCGTCATCCGCGAGGCGATCAAAACCCTGGCGGCCAAAGGCATGCTCGAAGTCGGGCCGAAGGTCGGCACGCGGGTGTTGCCGGTACGGCGCTGGAACCTGTTCGATCCGCAAGTCGTCGGTTGGCTGTCGCGTAATGGTTTGCCGGAAAACTTCGTCGATGACTTGCTCGATCTGCGCCGCACCATCGAGCCCATGGCCGTGCGCTGGGCCTGCGAGCGCGCCACCGTGGAACAGATCGAGACGGTGCAACTGGCTTACAACGCCCTGGAGCGAGCCGTGGACAGCGGCGTTGATTACAACCGCGCCGACCAGTCGTTTCACGAGTCCATTCTCGCGGCGAGTCATAACCAGTTCATTGAGCAAATGGTCCCGGCCCTCGGCGCCTTGCTGGCGGTGTCGTTCGAGGTCTCGGCTGCCGACCCGGATGAGCTGCGCCGTACCTTGCCGATCCACAAGGACATGGCCGAGGCCATCGCTGCCCGGGATTCGGCGCGCGGGGTGTGGGCGTGCATGACCCTGATTGATAACGCCGACCTGGCCATCAAGCGCTTCTACCCGAAGGTGATGGCCGACAAAAAAGCCAGCTGACAACCCAAATTCCCCTGTAGGCGCGAGCCTGCTCGCGATAGCGATTTCATCAGTGCCAGACATCCCGACTGACCCGACGCCATCGCGAGCAGGCTCGCCCCTACAGTAAAAACAACAACATGAAGGATTCAACATGACGTGGACCGCCGTAACCCAACACCGCGCCCGACTTGGTGAAGGTCCGTTCTGGGACGCGCCGACCCAGGCGTTGTACTGGGTCGATATCGCCGGCAAACAGGCCCTGCGGCTGATCGGCCAGAACGTGCAGATCTGGCAGATGCCGGAACACGTGTCCGCGTTCATTCCCTGTGCCAGTGGCGATGCCCTGGTCACCCTCAGCAGCGGTGTCTATCGCCTCGACCTTGACTCCCCGGGCCTCGAACCGCGCCTGACCCTGTTCTGCGTCGCCGACCCGCAACCGGGCAACCGTGCTAACGAGGCTCGTTGCGATGCTCAGGGTCGACTGTGGCTGAGTACCATGCAAAACAACATCGGCGAGCAGGGCGAGGATCTGCCGGTCATTCGGCGCTCTGGCGGTCTGTTTCGGGTCGATGCCGATCAACGTGTGACGCCCTTGCTGCGCGGTCTGGGGATTCCCAACACGCTGTTGTGGAGCAATGACGGCACCACGCTGCTGTTCGGTGACAGCCTCGACAGCACGCTCTATCGCTATTTCATTCACACCGACGGCAACCTCGACACTGCTTACGTCTGGTACGGCCCCGATCAGCACGGCGGCCCGGACGGTTCGGCGATGGACGCCGAAGGCTACGTGTGGAATGCGCGCTGGGATGGCAGTTGCCTGTTGCGCCTGACTCCGGATGGCGACGTTGACCGCAAGATCGATTTGCCCGTCAGCCGACCGACCAGTTGCGTGTTTGGTGGTGAAGACCTGAAAACCCTGTACATCACCAGTGCCAGTAGCCCGCTCAACCACCCGCTGGATGGCGCGGTGTTGTCGATGCGCGTCGAGGTGGCCGGTAAACCGTGCACCCGGTTTGCGGGATAAATCCCAAAATATGGGATGCAAAATTATATATTGAGATTATTTGTCGGTCGGGTTTATAGTCGGCTCCAGCAGTAACACGCACTCACACTTAAAAAGAACAAAACAGGTGAAGTGATGCAGCGAATCCATCTCGCACTCCCGAGCGGAGTCCGCGTCTTGCAACGGCCCACAGCCGTCAGCGGCGCCTGCCTGTTTCGTTCCACACGCCTTCCAGACCGGACATCGGCAGATGCCCGGTTTTTTTGTGCCTGCGAAACAGGAGTCCTGATCCATGGCTGAACCCCTTTCCCTGCCGCCGGTGCCTGCACCGCCGAAGGGCGAGCGTCTGAAAAACAAGGTTGTGCTGCTCACCGGCGCCGCGCAAGGCATTGGCGAAGCCATCGTCGCGGCGTTCGCCACGCAGCAAGCCAGGTTGGTGATCAGCGATA
>NZ_QAIU01000447.1:5653-7732 GCF_003061205.1 Pseudomonas sp. HMWF006 | reverse complement strand
TCGCGCCAGGAGGATCTGCATGCGATGGCCAGACTGGCTGTGGAGCGGCACGGGCGCATCGACGTGCTGGTCAACTGCGCCGGAGTCAATGTGTTCCGCGATCCGTTGCAAATGACCGAGGACGACTGGCATCGCTGCTTCGCCATCGACCTCGACGGCGCCTGGTACGGGTGCAAGGCCGTGCTGCCGCAGATGATCGAGCAAGGTGTCGGCAGCATCATCAACATCGCCTCGACCCATTCGAGCCACATCATTCCCGGCTGCTTCCCGTACCCGGTGGCCAAGCACGGCCTGCTTGGCCTGACCCGCGCCCTCGGCATCGAATACGCGGCGAAGGGCATTCGCGTCAACGCCATCGCCCCGGGCTACATCGAGACGCAACTGAACATTGATTACTGGAACGGCTTTGCTGACCCGCAGGCCGAACGCCAGCGCGCACTCGATCTGCATCCGCCCAAGCGCATCGGCCAGCCGATCGAAGTGGCGATGACGGCGGTGTTCCTGGCCAGTGATGAAGCGCCGTTCATCAACGCCGCGTGTATCACCGTCGATGGCGGGCGCTCGGTGATGTACCACGACTGAACGCAGCGGCTTTCAGGCGGATAAGTCCGTTTGAAATCCAATCATCATACGATATGACTATTTTCGACAGGTTTTGCAGGAACACGCTTTAACGCTTTTCAAACATTGCTCAAAAAAAATAACAAGGAGTCAGCTTATGAAACGTCGTTTCGGGATTCGTACCCTGTGCAGTGCTGCCCTGGCGGTCACCGCGTTCAGCCTGAGCAGTGCGCTGCTCGCCGCCGACACCGTGAAGATCGGTTTTCTGGTCAAGCAGGCGGAAGAACCGTGGTTCCAGACCGAGTGGGCCTTCGCCGAAAAAGCCGCCAAGGACAAGGGCTTTGAACTGATCAAGATCGCCGTGCCGGATGGCGAGAAAACTCTCTCGGCCATCGACAGCCTGGCGGCCAATGGTGCCAAGGGCTTTGTCATCTGCCCGCCGGATGTCTCGCTCGGCCCGGCGATCATGGCCAAGGCCAAACTCAATGACCTCAAAGTGATTGCCGTCGATGACCGCTTCGTCGACGCCAACGGCAAGTTCATGGAAGACGTGCCGTACCTCGGCATGGCCGCGTTCGAAGTCGGCCAGAAGCAGGGTAACGCCATGGTTGCCGAAGCGAAGAAACGCAACTGGGACTGGAAAGACACCTACGCGGTGGTCAACACCTACAACGAACTCGACACTGGCAAGAAGCGCACCGACGGTTCGGTCAAATCCCTGGAAGACGCCGGTATGCCGAAGGATCACATCCTGTTCGCGGCGCTGAAAACCCTTGATGTGCCGGGCAGCATGGACGCCACCAACTCGGCGTTGGTGAAGCTGCCGAGCGCGGCGAAGAACCTGATCATCGGCGGCATGAATGACAACACCGTGCTCGGCGGCGTGCGCGCCACCGAAGCCGCCGGGTTCGCGGCGGCCAACGTGATCGGCATCGGCATCAACGGCACTGACGCCATCGGCGAGCTGAAGAAACCCAACAGCGGCTTCTTCGGTTCGATGCTGCCGAGCCCGCACATCGAAGGCTATAAAACTGCCGAGATGATGTACGAGTGGGTCACCACCGGCAAAGAGCCGCCGAAGTACACGGCGATGGACGACGTCACCCTGATCACCCGCGAGAACTTCAAGCAAGAGCTGGAAAAAATCGGCCTGTGGAACTGACGGCTGCTCGAACGCTGTGAAGAGGTGGCTTTATGCACGCGCAAGTACAGACACATGAACAGGGCCGCGCCGGCAGCCTGCGCTTCAACGGGATCGGCAAAACCTTTCCCGGGGTGAAAGCGCTGGACGGCATCAGCTTCGTCGCCCATCCAGGTCAGGTTCACGCCTTGATGGGCGAGAACGGCGCCGGTAAATCGACCCTGCTGAAAATCCTCGGTGGCGCCTACATTCCGAGCAGCGGCGAGTTGCAGATCGGCGAGCGGACGATGGCTTTCAAGTCCACGGCCGACAGCATCGGCAACGGCGTCGCGGTGATCCACCAGGAGCTGCATCTGGTGCCGGAAATGACCGTGGCC
>NZ_QAIU01000447.1:0-5643 GCF_003061205.1 Pseudomonas sp. HMWF006 | reverse complement strand
GTTTCGGTTTGATCAATCGCGCCACGCTGCGCCAGCAGGCGTTGAATTGCCTCAAAGGCCTGGCCGATGAAATTGATCCGCAGACCAAGGTCGGGCGCTTGTCCCTTGGCCAGCGGCAACTGGTCGAGATCGCCAAGGCGCTGTCGCGCGGTGCCCATGTGATTGCGTTCGACGAACCGACCAGCAGCCTCTCGGCCCGCGAAATCGAACGTTTGATGGCGATCATCGGGCGTCTGCGCGACGAGGGTAAAGTCGTGCTTTACGTGTCCCATCGTATGGAAGAAGTGTTCCGTATCTGCGATGCCGTTACGGTGTTCAAGGACGGTCGCTACGTGCGCACCTTCGATGACATGAGCCAGTTGACCCACGATCAACTGGTGACCTGCATGGTCGGTCGCGACATTCAGGACATCTACGATTATCGCCATCGCCCGCGTGGCGCGGTGGCACTGAAAGTCGATGGCTTGCTGGGTCCTGGCCTGCGCGAGCCGGTCAGTTTCGAGGCGCACAAGGGCGAGATTCTCGGCCTGTTCGGTCTGGTCGGGGCAGGGCGTACCGAGCTGTTTCGATTGCTCAGCGGCCTGCAGCGCAATACCGCCGGACGCCTTGAATTACGCGGCCATGAATTGAAGTTGCGCTCACCGCGCGACGCGATTGCGGCGGGCATTCTGCTGTGCCCGGAAGACCGCAAGAAGGAGGGCATCATTCCTCTGGCCAGCGTTGCCGAGAACATCAACATCAGCGCCCGTGGCGCCAACTCCGGCCTTGGCTGCCTGCTGCGCGGAATGTGGGAGAAGGGCAACGCCGACAAGCAGATCAAGGCGCTGAAAGTGAAAACGCCCCACGCCGACCAGCCGATCAAATTCCTTTCCGGCGGCAACCAGCAGAAGGCCATTCTTGGCCGCTGGCTGTCGATGCCGATGAAGGTCCTGCTGCTCGACGAACCGACCCGTGGCATCGACATCGGCGCCAAGGCCGAGATCTACCAGATCATTCACAACCTCGCCGCCGATGGCATTGCGGTGATCGTGGTGTCCAGCGACCTGATGGAAGTGATGGGCATTTCCGACCGCATTCTGGTGCTCTGCGAAGGCGCCCTGCGCGGCGAAGTCAGCCGCGATCAGGCCAATGAATCCAACCTGCTGCAACTGGCTTTGCCGCGCCACCGCGCTGACGGCGTAGCGAACTGAGAGGTGACTATGATGACAACCCAAAACGAAACCCTGCCCAAAGAGCGCAAACCGCTGGACATGCGCCGCTTCCTCGACGACTGGGTCATGCTGCTAGCGGCCGTGGGCATTTTTGTCGCCTGCACCTTGCTGATCGACAACTTCCTTTCGCCACTGAACATGCGTGGCCTGGGCCTGGCGATTTCCACCACCGGCATTGCCGCGTGCACCATGTTGTATTGCCTGGCGTCGGGGCATTTCGACCTGTCGGTGGGCTCGGTGATTGCCTGCGCCGGGGTGGTCGCGGCGGTGGTGATGCGCGACACCAACAGCGTGTTCCTCGGCGTCAGCGCGGCACTGGTAATGGGCCTGATTGTCGGGCTGATCAATGGCATCGTGATTGCCAAGCTGCGCGTCAATGCGCTGATCACCACGCTGGCGACGATGCAGATCGTCCGTGGCCTGGCTTACATTTTTGCCAACGGCAAAGCGGTGGGCGTGTCGCAGGAGTCGTTCTTCGTCTTCGGCAACGGCCAGTTGTTTGGCGTACCGGTGCCGATCCTGATCACCATCGTCTGCTTCCTGTTCTTCGGCTGGCTGCTGAACTACACCACCTACGGGCGCAACACCATGGCCATCGGCGGTAACCAGGAAGCGGCATTGCTGGCCGGGGTCAACGTTGACCGGACCAAGATCATCATCTTCGCCGTGCACGGTGTGATCGGCGCGCTGGCCGGGGTGATCCTCGCCTCGCGCATGACCTCCGGGCAGCCAATGATCGGTCAGGGTTTCGAGCTGACGGTGATTTCGGCATGCGTATTGGGCGGGGTGTCGCTGAGCGGTGGGATCGGCATGATCCGGCATGTGATTGCCGGGGTGTTGATTCTGGCGATCATCGAGAATGCGATGAACCTGAAAAACATTGATACGTTCTACCAGTATGTGATTCGCGGTTCGATTCTGTTGCTGGCCGTCGTCATTGACCGTCTGAAGCAGCGCTAAAATCAAGAGCCCCTCACCCCAGCCCTCTCCCAGAGGGAGAGGGGGCCGACCGAGGTGTCTTGCGTGATCCGTCGACCTGAGAGTTCTCGTCGATTATGGATTCGTCATGCATCGACCTGAAAGATTGGGTCAATTATGGATTCGGTAAACCACTTTCAGGTCGATGTATCTCCCAAATATCCCCCATTCAGTTCCCTCTCCCTCCGGGAGAAGGCCAGAGAGGGGGCCGACCCAGGTGTCTTGCGTCATGCATCGCAATTATGGATTCGGTAAGCCACTTTCAGGTCGATGTATCTCCCAAATATCCCCCATTCAATTCCCTCTCCCTCCGGGAGAGGGCTAGGGTGAGGGGCTTTTGATCTTCTCGCCTTTTGTCCGCCCCCCTAAATTTAACTTGCTCGCCCGCATCCGTTTCGGGTATCAATTTGTACATGATTAGACAGGTACGATTTGACAAGAAACAACGGGTGGTCGACGAACTCGTCCGGCGCATCGAAAGCGGCCTCATGGAGGACGGCTTTCTGTTGCCCGGGGAGCATCAGTTGGCTCAAGAATTCAAGGTCAGCCGTGGCACGCTGCGTGAAGCGCTGGCCGAACTGAAGCGGCGCAATTACATCGCCACGCAAAGCGGGGTCGGCTCGATCGTCACGTTCGACGGTGTAGTGCTCGACCAGCGCAGTGGCTGGGCGCAGGCGCTGGCCGACAGCGGCGTGCTGATCAACACCGAAGTGCTGCGCCTCGAAGCCGTGACCCGGCCAGACCTGCTCTCGCGTTTCGGCACCGACCAATTCATCACCCTCGACCGTCGCCGGCGCTCCAATGACGGCACGCTGGTGTCTCTCGAACGTTCGTTGATGCCGGCCACCGGCGGCCTGGAAAGCCTGCCGCGCGTCGGTCTGATCGACAATTCCCTGACCATCACCCTGGCTGCCTATGGCTACATCGGCGAGCGCGGCGATCAGTGGATCGGCGCCGAACCGCTGAGTGCCGTGGACGCCGAACTGCTCGGTCGTCCGGTGGGCACCGTTTTCCTCAAAGCCTTGCGCACCACCTATGACCGGCAGAACCGTTTCATGGAGCAGGTCGAAAGCTTGCTCGATCCGGTGCATTTCCGCCTGCACCTGCAGTTTGGAGAATCGAAATGACCGCGTTCAACCGTGCCCTCGGTGCGTTTTACGGCCTGGCCCTCGGTGATGCGCTGGGCATGCCGACGCAGTCGCTGAACCGCGAAACGATCAAGACCCGCTTCGGCCGGATCACCGATCTGCAGGACGCCGGTCCCTTGCAGCCGATCGCCGCCAATATGCCCAAGGGTTCGATCACCGATGACACCGAACAGGCGATTCTGGTCGGTGAGTTGCTGATCGAAGGCAAGGGCCGCATCGAGCCGGCGATCCTCGCGCAGCGTCTGATCGAGTGGGAAGCCGAAATGCAGGCCAAGGGTTCGCAGGATTTGCTCGGACCCTCGACCAAACGTGCCATCGAGATGATCCTCGCCGGGCATTCGGCCGAAGAGGCCGGGCGCTACGGCACCACCAACGGCGCAGCGATGCGCATTACTCCGGTAGGGATCGCGGCGGATGTCGCCGAGCCCCAGCGCTTCATCGCCGCCGTGGTACAGGCCTGTCAGGTCACCCACAACACCACGCTGGGGATTTCCAGTGCCGCGGCGGTGGCAGCGGTGGTCTCGGCCGGGATCAACGGCATGGACCTTGGCGAAGCGCTGAACCTCGGACAGCAGATTGCGCAACAGGCCGAAGCGCACGGGCACTGGGTCGCCGGTGGGCGTATCGCTTCGCGGATCAGTTGGGCGCGCAGCATCAGCGTCGACAGTGACAAGGCGTTGTTGGCGGACTTGCTGTACGACGTGATCGGCACGTCGGTGGCGTCGCAGGAATCGGTGGTGGTGTCGTTCGCCCTGGCGCAGCAAGTGGCGGTCGGCGAGATGAGCGCGTTCGATGCATTGTGCATGGCCGCCAGCCTGGGCGGTGACACCGACACCATCGCGGCGATTCTCGGCGCCATGCTCGGGGCCTGCCTGGGGCTTGAGAGCTGGCCGGTGCCGATGATTGCCACGGTGAAAGCGGTCAATCATCTGGAGCTTGAGCCGTTGGTGCAGGGGCTGTTGGCCCTGCGTTGACGGGCTACGCCAACGCTGGCAAGCCAGCTCCCACAGGGATTGGGCAGGTTAACTTTGAACCTGTGGGAGCTGGCTTGCCAGCGATAGGCGCACCGCATAATCGAATTTTCAACCCGCAATGGATCGCGCAGACAGGCCGAGGACGGCCGGGATGTCTTGTCGTTCTGCATCATTGCCACAACCACAATAAAGGCAAACAGGAGCACAGTTCATGAGTTCATCAAACGCCGGGCAAAGCGCCGGACAGCTGGAGACCCGGGGTATCGAACCGGTGCCGGAAGCCGAGTGCAACGGCCATCCGCTGCAACTGTTCTGGGTCTGGTTCGCCGCCAACATTTCCATTCTCGGTCTGCCGCTGGGTGCCACGCTGGTTGCGTTTCGCGGGCTGGCGATCTGGCAGGCGATCATCGTTGCGATTGTCGGCGCAGCCGGTTCGTTCGCGGTGGTCGGGATCATCTCGATCGCTGGCCGTCGTGGCCGTGCGCCGAGCCTGACCTTGTCGCGAGCGATCTTCGGTGTGCGCGGCAACATTGGCCCGACGCTGGTCTCACTGATGTCGCGACTGGGCTGGGAAACCGTCAACACCACCACGGCGGCATTCGTGTTGCTGTCGCTGTGTTCGATCCTGTTCGGCTCGCCGGTGGAAGCGAAGAGTGCGCCAGTGCTGACGCTGATCTTCATCGCGATTTTCGTCCTGCTGACTCTGTCGGTTTCCGGCCTCGGCCACGCCACCCTGCTGGTGATCCAGAAGTGGGCGACTTATGTGTTCGGCGCGCTGAACATCCTGGTCGGCGGTTTTCTCTGCGCGACCATCGACTGGAGCGCGGTGTTCAACGCCACCCCGGCGCCGCTGAGCGCAATGATCATCGGTATCGGCACCATGGCTGCCGGCACCGGGATTGGTTGGGCCAACGCCGGTGCCGACATGTCGCGCTATCAGCACCGCAGCGTCAAAGCCGTGCGTCTGGTGGCGTCTGCCGCGTTCGGCGCCGGGATTCCGCTGGTGCTGCTGATTACCCTCGGCGGCCTGTTGTCGGTAGGCAACAATGATCTGGCGTCGGCGACTGACCCGATCGTGGCGATCCGCGACATGCTGCCGACGTGGATGGCCGTGCCGTACCTGATCACTGCATTCGGCGGCCTGCTGCTGTCGAACAACCTGTCGGTGTACTCCGCCGGCCTGACCACGCTGACCCTCGGCCTCAAAGTCAAACGCGTCTACGCGGTAGTGGTGGACATCGTCGCGATCTTCGCCGGTTCGATCTACTTCATGCTGATTGCGGATAGCTTCTACGGCCCGTTCATCACCTTCATTTCCCTGCTGGCGGTGCC
>NZ_QAIU01000446.1:10832-11231 GCF_003061205.1 Pseudomonas sp. HMWF006 | reverse complement strand
CTCACCCCAGCCCTCTCCCAGAGGGAGAGGGGGCCGACCGAGGTGTCTTGCGTCATACATCGACCTGAAAAAACGAGTCGATTATGGATTCAACGAAAAACGTTCAGGTCGGTGTACCTCCCAAATATCCCCCAATCAGTCCCCTCTCCCTCCGGGAGAGGGTCAGGGTGAGGGGCCTCTTTCGGATCCCTGCAAATTCACGTCTACTGTCCATCGCTCCGACCACACTCAAGGACTGAATGTGACCACCCCCCGCAACACCCATCTGATCATCGCCGCCCGGCTGATCTCCGACTTCGGCGCTTTCCTCAACATGGTTGCGCTGGCGACTTACGTCTACCTGCTGAGCAACAGCGCCATGAGCGTCGGGATCTTTCTCGCCAGCCGTGTAGGCGGGGG
>NZ_QAIU01000446.1:6512-10822 GCF_003061205.1 Pseudomonas sp. HMWF006 | reverse complement strand
GTCTGATCGGTACTCGTTTCTACCGCCGCTGGAATGGTCGGGTGCCGCTGATTGCCTTCGATCTGCTACGCGCGGCGCTGCTTGGCCTGTTGTTGATCCTGCCGGTGAGCGAGCAGGCGTTGCTGTTGCCGGTGATCGCTTTTGGCCTGGGCTTTGGCAACTCGATGTTCGCCATCGGCCTCAACAGCCAGTTGCCGAGGCTGATCGAGCCGGCGCAGCTGCTGAAAACCAATGCCTGGATCACCTCGGCGTCATCCGCAGCGATGGTCGGCGGCAGTCTGGTCTCCGGTTTGCTGGTGGCAGCGTTCGGTTTTGAAACGGTATTCGCGCTCAACGCACTGACCTATGTGCTGGCGGCGCTGTTGATTGCGCCGTTGCGCTTCGCCGCTGCAGACGTCAGCGAACAATCAACCTGCGAACGCGGCGAATGGTCAGTCCTCAAGCAGGGCCTGCGCAGCGCGCCGGTGATTGCGGCGATGCTCGCCGTGACCATGGCCGACACCTTGGGCAGCGCCGCGCACAACGTTGGTTTTCCGATCATCTCCAAACTGCTCACGCCCGAGTCGGCGAGTACCACGCTGGGCCTGATGCTCGCGGTATGGGCCAGCGGCAAACTGCTGGGCGCGCGCATCGCCAGCCGCCTCAAGGGTTCGGACAACGGCCACCTCGAGCGCCGGTTTTTCTTCGGCGTGGCGCTGATGTCCTGCGGCTTCATCCTGATGTTCCAGCAGCACAGCCTTCTCGGTCTGTTGCTGTTTTCCCTGCCGGCAGGGTTAGGCGACGGCTTTTCCGAAGTGGGCCTGATGTCGCGCCTGCAACGCGAACCGGAGCATTTGCGCCTGCCGATCTTCAGCTTCCTGACCTTGCTGCAAATGACCGGGTTTGGCGTCGGCATGCTGATTGCCGCGCCGTTCTATGGCTGGTGGACGCCGGGTGCCGTGGTGCTGCTGTTCCACGGCATCCCGCTCGGTACGTTAGTGACGGTGAAAGTCCTCGCACTCAAGCGCGAGCGGGTTGCGCGCAGCAGCCCGACGCCAGTTCCTTGAGGATCGGGCAATCGGGACGATGATCGCCATTACAGTGCTCGACCAGATCCTGCAGGGTGTCGCGCAATTCGCCGAGTTCGCGGATCTTCTGATTCAACTCGTCGATGTGCTGGCGCGCCAGAGCCTTCACGTCGGCACTGGCGCGCTGGCGATCCTGCCACAGGGTCAGCAGCTTGCCGACTTCCTCCAGGGAAAACCCCAGGTCGCGCGAACGCTTGATGAATGCCAGGGTGTGCAGGTCATCATCGCCGTAGACCCGATAACCGCTGTCGGTGCGATGAGCCGCCTTGAGCAGGCCGATCGACTCGTAATAGCGGATCATTTTTGCGCTCAGACCACTGTGCCGGGCCGCTTGGCCGATGTTCATCGGTGCTCCTCCATATCCTCGGGTTTCCAGGTTTTCAACAGTAGCGCATTGCTCACCACGCTGACGCTCGACAGCGCCATCGCCGCGCCGGCCAGCACCGGGTTGAGGAAGCCGAACGCCGCCAGCGGAATGCCGATCAGGTTGTAGACGAAGGCCCAGAACAGGTTCTGGCGGATCTTCGCGTAGGTCTTGCGGCTGATCTCCAGCGCCGCCGGCACCAGTCGTGGATCACCGCGCATCAGGGTAATGCCGGCGGCGTGCATGGCCACGTCGGTGCCGCCGCCCATGGCGATGCCGATGTCGGCTGCGGCGAGTGCCGGCGCGTCGTTGATGCCATCGCCGACCATCGCCACCACGCCGGTTTTCTTCAGTTCGGCAACCGTGGCGGCTTTGTCGGCCGGGAGTACTTCGGCATGAACGTTGGCAATGCCCAACGCCTCGGCGACCACGCGAGCACTGCCGCGGTTGTCGCCGGTCAGCAAGTGGCTGTGGATACCGCGAGCGGCCAGTTGTTGCACCGCTTCCAGTGCGCCGGGCTTGAGCGTGTCACCGAAGGCGAACAAGCCAAGCACATGCGGCTCGGGGCTTTGTTCGATCAGCCACGACAAGGTCCTGCCTTCGCCTTCCCAGGCCGTGGCGGATTCGGCGAGGCTGCCGGCGCTCAACCCGCTTTCTTCCAGCAAGCGCCGGTTGCCCAGCTCCAGGCGCCGCCCGCCAAGGTTGCCGGCGATGCCACGCCCGGTCAGGGATTGGCTGTCGCTGACATCGGGCACGCTCAGATCACGCTCGGCAGCCGCGTCCAGCACGGCTTTGGCCAGTGGGTGTTCACTGCCGCGTTGCAGGGCGCCGGCCATTTGCAGCAGGGCGTCTTCGTCACCGTCGACGGCACTGAAATGGGCGATGCGTGGCGTGCCGGAAGTCAGGGTGCCGGTCTTGTCGAACACCACGCTGCTGACTTCATGGGCACGTTCCAGCGCTTCGGCGTCCTTGATCAGAATGCCGTGCCGCGCCGCTACACCGGTGCCGGCCATGATCGCTGTCGGGGTGGCGAGGCCGAGGGCACACGGACAGGCGATCACCAGCACGGCGACGGCGTTGATCAACGCGGTTTCCATGGGCGCGCCGTACAGCCACCAGCCGATCAACGTTGCCAGGGCCAGCACCAACACCGTCGGCACGAACACCTGGCTGACTTTATCCACCAGTTTCTGGATCGGCGCTTTGGCTGCCTGGGCGTCCTCGACCAGACGGATGATCCGCGCCAGCACGCTTTCCGCGCCGAGGGCGGTGGTGCGCACCAGCAGCCGGCCTTCACCGTTGATCGCGCCACCGGTGACCTTGTCCCCCGGTTGTTTCGACACGGGCAGGCTTTCGCCGCTGATCAAGGCTTCGTCCGCGTGGCTCTGACCTTCCAGCACCTCGCCGTCCACCGGGAAGCGTTCGCCGGGTTTGACCAATACCTGATCGTTCAGGCGCAGTGCGCTGATGGCGACGTCTTGCTCGCGGCCGTCGATCAATTGCGTCGCCCGCTCCGGGCGCAAGGCTTCGAGGGCGCGGATGGCGCTGGCAGTCTGGCGCTTGGCGCGGCTTTCGAGGTATTTGCCGAGCAGCACCAGGGCGATCACCACCGCTGACGCTTCGAAATACAGGTGTGGCATGCGCCCGGCGGCGGTGGCCCACTCGTACAGGCTCAAGCCATAGCCGGCGCTGGTGCCAAGGGCGACCAGCAAGTCCATGTTGCCAGCGCCGGCGCGCACGGCTTTCCACGCGGCGACATAAAACCGTGCACCGAAAATGAATTGCACCGGGGTGGCGAGGGCGAATTGCGCCCAGGCCGGGAGCATCCAGTGAATGCCGAACGGTTGCAGCACCATCGGCAGCACCAGCGGCAAGGCGAGGGCGATTGCGCAGATCAGCGCCCAGCGCTCATGCTGCAGACGCCGCTGTTGGTCATCGGTTTGTGGGTGTTCGGCTTGCCAGACGCTCGCCGAATAGCCGGCCTTGCTCACCGCGTCGAGCAGGGTTTGCGCGTCGACTTTGCCGAGCAGTTCGAGGTGGGCGCGTTCGTTGGCCAGATTGACGCTGACGCTTTTCACCCCCGGGACTTTGTTCAGGGCACGCTCGACGCGACCGACGCAGGAAGCGCAGGTCATGCCGTCGATGCTCAATTCGAGGGTCTGTTGCGGCACGCTGTAACCGGCACGCGTCACCGCCTCCATCAGCGCCGGCAGACTGCCGCCGGGTGCCTGCACGCGGGCCTGTTCGGTGGCGAGGTTGACGCTGACCGCACTGGCGCCGCTGACGTTGCTCAACGCCCGCTCGACCCGCCCGGCGCAACTGGCGCAGGTCATGCCGGCAATCGGCAGGTCGAAAGTGATGGAATCGGACATCGGTCGTACCCCCTGTAGTAGATGCCTACAAGGATCAACCTTGCCATGCGGGCAAGGTCAAGCGCCAATCTCTGGCGCGTCACAAAACACCTGTGGGAGCGAGCCTGCTCCCACAGTCTGCCTTTGCTCAGTATTCGAGAGCGGCAGGTCGCAGGTACAAGCCTTTGGCGGATGCTGCAATCCGGTACTTGACCACGTCACCGGCCTTGAGCGTGATCTCCTGCGCCGGCGGTGCCAGCATGCCCGGCTTGCAGCCCGGGACCTGGCTCGGCTCCAGCTTCAGGCGGATGGAAAACGTGCCATGTTGCAGGTTGAACGAGGTGGACTGTTCCTGCAGCAAGCGCCCGGCAAACTGATCCTGGATGTACACGCCAATCTCGCAGGAGGTCGGCACCTCCAGGCGCTCGCGAGAGATGATCAGAACGGCGTAGTCCTCGCCGGTCGCGTTGGCCTGGGGCAATGCGGCAAAAAGGCTGAGGAAGCCAAACAGGCTGTAAGCTGACCAGC
>NZ_QAIU01000446.1:5028-6502 GCF_003061205.1 Pseudomonas sp. HMWF006 | reverse complement strand
ATTGATGTACGCAGCTTGGCCGAGCGCGGCGCCGATTGCCAGCCCGGCAGTTTCTTTCAGAACTTGACCTTGCCATCGTGGCAAGCTCGAGACTGCCGGCAACCTCACTCAAAGGAGTCATCGCATGCAAGTGTTCAACGTTCAAGGCATGTCCTGCGGTCACTGTGTCAACGCCATCACCCGGGCGGTGCAGGCCAAGGATCCGGCGGCCAGCGTGCGGGTCGATCTGGCGGCGAAAGAGGTCGGCGTGGAAAGTTCGCTGAGTGCCGAACAGGTGATCGAGGTCATCAGCGAGGAAGGCTACGCCGTGAAACTGGCCTGATTGACCCCAGTGGCGAGGGAGCTTGCTCCCTCGCCACCGATTTGCGCCCGGCTTCCAGGTTATTTAATTGTTAGCGAGCTATCGGAATGTTCAAGGCGTCCACGCGCGGCTAGACTGTCGGGCTGCCGACTTGCCAACCTGGGTGCCTGATGAACTTCCGTACCATTCTGATTCTCGGAGCCTTGACCGCTTTCGGTCCTTTGGCCATCGACTTCTATTTGCCCGCCTTTCCCGCGATGGCGCTGGCCTTCGGCACCGACGAGAAACACGTGCAGATGACGCTGGCGGCGTATTTCGCCGGGTTGTCGATCGGTCAACTGGCGTACGGTCCGGTGGCGGATCGCTTCGGCCGACGGATTCCGTTGCTCGTGGGCCTGACGCTGTTCACCCTCGCCTCGCTGGCCTGCGCTTATGCGCCGAATCTGGATTGGCTGATCGGTGCGCGTTTCGTGCAGGCGTTGGGCGGTTGCGCAGGCATGGTGATTGCCCGGGCGGTGGTCAGCGACAAATGCGACGCGGTCGGTTCGGCAAAAGTCTTCTCGCAGTTGATGCTGGTGATGGGCCTGGCGCCGATTCTGGCGCCGATGCTTGGCGGTCTGCTGGTCAACACCACGGGCTGGCAGTCGATCTTCCTGGCACTGACCGTGTTCAGTGCGCTGGCTGGACTGGCGGTCGCTCTTGGCCTGCCGGAAAGTATGCCGGCGCACATGCCGCGCCAACCGTTGTCCGGTGCCCTGCGCCAATACGGGCGCCTGCTGAAGGATCCGGTTTACCTCGGCCATGCGCTGACCGGCGGCATCGCCATTGCCGGGATGTTTGCCTATATCGCCGGTTCACCGTTCATCTTCATCAAGCTGTATGGCGTGCCGGCCGAGCATTTCGGCTGGCTGTTCGGTACCAACGCGGCGGGCTTCATTCTCGTCGCACAGGTCAATGCGCGATTATTGGCCAAGCGTGGCCCGGCGTTCCTGCTGGCGCGCGCGGTCTGGGTTTATCTGGCGGCCGGGCTGACGCTGCTGGCCGTCAGCACCTTGCATACCGCGGCCTTGTGGCCATTGCTGATTCCATTGTTCATCTGTGTATCCAGCCTGGGCTGCATCAGTCCCAACGCTGCCGCTTGCGCGATGAACGGGCAGGGCGGCCGCGCCGGCA
>NZ_QAIU01000446.1:0-5018 GCF_003061205.1 Pseudomonas sp. HMWF006 | reverse complement strand
ATGCAGTTCAGTGTCGCCGCCGGGGCATCGGCGCTGGTGGGCGTGCTGCACGACGGCACCGCCGTGCCGATGTCCATGGTCATCAGCCTGTGCGGTGTGCTGGTGGTGAGCGTCGCGATGCTCACCCGGCGTCTGCAGAATGCCCGAGCGTTGGCACAAGCCCAGGCGCAGGCCTGAACAGTCGTCAGCCAGAAGCGCGCTGTTGGCTGCGGTCGGGAATCTGATGGGGGGCGCAGAGTCGCGCTTCGAGGGTGCGGGTAAAGGCGAGTGCTTCGGCTTCACTGCGGAAAGTGACGGCGTGTTGGTCCAGACGAACCTGCCATTGAGACTTTGCCACTTCTTTTATCAGGATCTTCATTGCTGACCTCCCTTGCGTAAAAGATGTATCGCAGAGTTTTCGATTGTAGACCTGAATACGATCGCAATTGTGACAAGGGTCAACTGTCAGACTGACGGCAAAAAGCCCTCGAAGCCCGCAGGAGCCGCCGAGGGCTGCGATCCTTTGCCTTTAGAAACTTTCTAAAACAATTTTCCCCTTGGCCTTGCCACTTTCCAGCAATGCATGGGCCCGGCGCAGGTTGGCCGCGTTGATCGTGCCGAAGTGCTCGCCCACGGTTGTCTTCAATGTCCCGGCGTCAATCAGCTCGGCCACACGATTGAGCAAATTGTGCTGCTCGATCATGTCGGCGGTTTCGAACAGCGAACGGGTGTACATGAACTCCCAGTGCAGCGACAGGCTCTTGCGCTTGAGCTTGGTCACGTCCAGGGATTTCGGATCGTCGATCAGTGCCAGCTTGCCCTGCGGTGCCAGGGCTTCGACCAGTTGATCCAGGTGTTGATCGGTCTGGGTCAGGCTGGCGACGTGGGTCACGCTGTCAATGCCGGCGCGCTTCAGTTCTTCACTCAGCGGCTGACTGTGATCGATCACCAGATCGGCGCCCAACTGGCTGACCCAGTCGCGGGTCTGCGCACGGGAAGCGGTGCCGATCACGTTGAGCCCGGTCAGTTGACTGGCCAGTTGCGTCAGGATCGAGCCGACGCCACCGGCTGCGCCGACGATCAGCAGGCTCTGGCCTTCATCGGTGTTGCCTTCGCGAATCTGCAGGCGCTCGAACAGCAATTCCCACGCGGTAATCGCCGTCAGCGGCAGGGCTGCGGCTTCGGCAAAACCCAGCGACTTGGGCATATGGCCGACGATCCGCTCATCGACCACGTGCAGTTCACTGTTGCCGCCGGCGCGGGCGATGGAGCCGGCATAAAAGACCTTGTCGCCGGCCTTGAACAGCGTCACTTCGCTGCCGACGGCCTTGACCACACCGGCCACGTCCCAGCCGAGCACTTTTGCCGCGCCGTTTTCAGGGGCCACGTTCTGCCGCACTTTGGTATCGACCGGGTTGACCGAAATGGCTTTGACTTCCACCAGCACGTCGCGCGGGCCGGCGACCGGTTCTGGCAGTTCGATGTCTTGCAGGGCTTTTTCGTCGCTGATCGGCAGGGAGGCGTAGTAGGCAATGGCTTTCATGGGTGGACTCCAGAAGTGGGGACAACGATGGGACAGATGATTGGCTATTTCTCTGCAAGATAAAACCGGCTAAAACAGCAGTCTCTTTCAATATTTTTTTGATAATCGGGGCTGAGGATGCTGCGTTTCGATGACTTGCAGTTGTTTGTTCGCGCGGCGGATCTGGGCAGTCTGTCGGCGGCGGCGCGGGTGATGGACATGTCGGCGGCGGTCGCCAGTGCGGCGTTGAAGCGAATCGAACAGCAGCTGGGCGCACGCCTGCTGGCTCGTTCGACGCGCAGCCTGCGCCTGACGGCCGAGGGCGAGGGCTTTCTCGAATACGCCCGGGCGGCGCTGAGCAATCTCGACGAGGGCCGGCGTCTGCTGGCCAGCGGGCAGGATCAGGTCAGCGGGATTCTGCAGCTGTCGGCGCCGTCGGATTTCGGGCGCAATCTGTTGCTGCCCTGGCTCGATGATTTCCAGCGTGCACATCCGAAACTGACGGTACGCCTGTTATTGGGGGACCGCATCGCCGACCTGTTCCGTCAGCCGGTGGACATCGCCTTGCGTTATGGCGAACCGGAAGACTCCAGCCTGATCGCCTTGCCCATCGCTGCGCATAACCGTCGCGTGCTCTGTGCCTCCCCGGCCTATCTGGCACGGTATGGTGAACCGCGCCAGCTCGAACAACTGGCCCAGCACAATTGCCTGTTGTACATGCTTGGCAGCCGCGTCCACGACCATTGGAGTTTCCACGACGGCAAACGTGAAGTCGGCCTGACGGTCAGCGGCGACCGCTTCAGCGATGACGCGGACGTGGTGCGCTTGTGGGCCGTGGCGGGGGCGGGCATTGCCTACAAATCCTGGCTGGACGTGGCCGCCGACGTGCTGGCGGGGCGCCTCAAAGTGCTGTTGCCGGAGTTGCTGTGCGAGCGCGCTCCGCTGAATTTGTTGTGCGCCCATCGCGCCCAATTGAGTAAGCCGGTGAACCTGCTGAGGGAAATGCTCGCCAGTCGATGCGCCGATTTGAGTAGTCAATTTCCCGCTTTCCCGAGAGTTGATCATTAGTCGCAGGTAAATAGAGAAATTTCTCTCAGGAACAATCACCACCCGTGCAGGCCCCGTTACAGGACGCGGCGCCCATCCCGCTTATACTAGCGTCCGCCTCAAGCCAGTACGCAAACCCCGGCCCGGACACCGTCCGGCCGACCGGGCGCTGTTTAATGTCTGCCAGCGCCACCGCGGCGAGATCAGTGCCGCAGGCTGTTGAGCCAATGGCCTGCCTTGCCCCGGTTCAGGGTGATGCGCGCGCCTTGGCCGATGCCCCATTACTGGTCAAGATGTCTCCGAGCAGTAGACGATACGATTCCACAGGGAGTGAATACATGGAACATGCACCTTGCATCAGCCAGATCGCCACGCTGCTGGCCGATCCCAAGCGCAGCGCGATGATGTGGGCGCTGATGGATGGCTCGGCCCGCCAATCCGAGGAGCTGGCGTTGCTGGCAGGGTTGTCACCATCCTCGGCGAGCGCGCATCTGGCGCGTCTGTCCACTGGCGGTCTGTTGAAGGTCGAAGTCCGTGGTCGCAAACGCTTTTTCCGTCTCTCGGCACCCGAGGTCGGCGCCGCCATCGAAGCGCTGGCCAGCGCTACCATCGCCAGCGCACCACGGGACATTCCCGAGATTTTCAAACGCACTACACCGATGGCCAAATCCCAGGCGGCACCTTCTTCGCTGTTGCGCGCACGCTTTTGCGATGACCACCTGGGCGGCACGCTGGCCGCTGACCTGTATCAGCGACTGCTCGACGTCGGCTGGATCGAACAGTTTGAGCAACGCGTAGTGGTCACCCACAAGGGTGCGAAACAGCTGGCCGGTCGCGGGGTTTTCATCCAGGCACTGGCACACCGCAATGTGCAGGTGGCCTGCGCCTGTCCGGACTGGAGCGAGCGACGCCCACACCTGGGCGGCTCTCTCGGCGCGGCGCTGCTGCAGTTGTTCATGCAGTCGGGATGGCTGACCTTGCCCAATGACTCCAGAGCCCTGCAATTGACGGCCACAGGCCAGCGTGAATTGCAGCGGTTTGCCCGGGAAACCGAGCTGGAAATGGCGTGATAGAGCATTCGTGATCGACGTCAGGCCGTCCCGGCGTCGCCTACGACTGCGAGCAGGTCGCATTCAGTACGACCTCTGAATCACCATCGCGCACACTCGATCCGGGGAATTTCCGGATGGGGGAGCACGATATGGACACTCAACGCTTTAGCGCGGCAGAACGCCTGGAACGTCTGCCACTGAGCGGGTATCACCGCATCATTTTCATCATTATTGCTTTGGCGTTCTTCTTCGACTCCATGGACCTGGCGATGATG
This sequence comes from Pseudomonas sp. HMWF006, assembly GCF_003061205.1. NCBI lineage: Bacteria > Pseudomonadati > Pseudomonadota > Gammaproteobacteria > Pseudomonadales > Pseudomonadaceae > Pseudomonas > Pseudomonas sp. HMWF006. The sequence goes on along the minus strand of NZ_QAIU01000446.1, from coordinate 1,143 downwards.
ACGTTTCTGCTCGGCTCGATCAAAAGCGAGTTCGGCCTGAGCAGCGCGCAAGCCGGCCTGCTCGCCAGTTCGAGTTTTTTCGGCATGGTGCTGGGGGCGTCGCTGTCGGGCCTGCTCGCCGACCGTTTCGGCCGCAAGCCGGTGTTCCAGTGGAGCATCGTGTTGTGGGGCGTTGCCAGTTACCTGTGCTCGACGGCGCAAACCGTCGAGATGCTCACGCTGTTCCGCATCCTGTTGGGAATCGGCATGGGCATGGAGTTTCCCATCGCTCAGTCGATGTTGTCGGAGCTGATTCCGGCGCAACGACGCGGGCGCTACATTGCCCTGATGGATGGTTTCTGGCCGTTGGGGTTTGTTGCGGCCGGGGTGCTGTCGTATTTCCTGCTGCCAGTGATTGGCTGGCGCGACATCTTTCTGGTGCTGGCGGTGCCGGCGGTGTTTGTCCTGGCGATCCGTTTCTTTATCCCCGAATCGCCGCGCTGGCTGGAACAGGCCGGGCGGCATGAGACGGCTGACAAGGTCTTGGCCGCGATCGAACAGCGCGTGCGCGCATCGCTCGGTGTTGCCACGTTGCCCGAGCCGGTGAGTTTGCCGCGGACGGTGACGCCACCGGGCAGCTTTTTCTCGGCCCTCAAGCAAATCTGGTCGGCGCAATACCGCCGCCGCACGACGATGATCTGGAGCTTGTGGTTTTTCGCGCTGTTGGGTTTTTACGGCCTGACGTCGTGGCTCAGTGCATTGCTGCAACAGTCGGGTTTCGCCGTGACCCAGTCGGTGTATTACACGGTGCTGATCTCGCTCGGCGGGATTCCCGGGTTTCTGATGGCGGCGTGGCTGGTCGAGCGCTGGGGGCGCAAACCGGTGTGCATCGTCACCTTGCTCGGCGGTGGGGTGATGGCGTTTTTCTATGGCCAGAGCGCGGTGTTCGGCGGCAACGTGGCACTGCTGATCAGCACGGGGCTGCTGATGCAGTTTTTTCTGTTCGGCATGTGGGCGGTGCTCTACACCTACACGCCCGAGTTGTATCCAACCTCGGCGCGGGCGACCGGTTCGGGGTTTGCCTCGGCGATTGGCCGGGTCGGCTCATTGCTCGGGCCGTTGGTGACCGGGCTGGTGTTTCCGATAACCGGGCAGGGCGGGGTG
>NZ_QAIU01000445.1:0-9487 GCF_003061205.1 Pseudomonas sp. HMWF006 | reverse complement strand
GGGCCGGCGAGCAAGGTCGCGGCTTTGCCGTGGTGGCCGATGAAGTGCGCCTGCTGGCTCAGCGCACGCAGAAGTCGACCGCAGAGATCCAGTCGATGATCGAGCGCTTGCAGAATCATTCCGAGGCAGCGGTCAAGGTCATCGGCGACAGCAGCAAGGCGTCGCAGTTGACCATTGAGCAGGCCGGACTGGCCGGGGCAAGTCTGAATGCCATCGGCCAGGCCTTGCGCAATCTCAATGGCCTGAATGCCTCGATCGCCAGCGCCACCCTGCAACAGGCGCACGTGGTCGAGGACATCAATCAGAACGTGACTCAGGCGGCCGGGTTATCCCACAGCACGGCGCTGGCGGCAGAACAGTCGAGCGTGGCCAGTGTGAGGCTGGGGCAGTTGAGTGAACAACTGAACCAGTTGCTGCGCCAGTTCCGCGTCTGACCGCAATCACAATGAGGGCGTCAGCCTGTTAGCCATCAGCTCTGTCAGACACCCATTCAGTGTCTGACAGACCACCATCACCATCGCCAGCAGCTTGGTTCACACAGATCTTCGTGGGGCGACGTTTAATCCGCCAACAGCGTTTTTGGGTACAATCCGCCCCCTCCTCAATTCCTCCAAGGAACCCACATGTCCGGGCTTGAACTGTTTGCCGCCGCCCTCGGCGTGATCGCCGTCTGGCTGACGGTCAAACAGAATCCATGGTGCTGGCCGATCGGGTTGGTCATGGTGCTGCTGTACAGCTGGATCTTCTATGACGTGAAGCTGTACTCGGACATGTTGCTGCAAGTGATCTACGCCGCGCTGCAAGTCTACGGCTGGTGGCAATGGACCCGGGCCGGGACGATGCACGATGGCCGTGAAGTGACACGTCTTGATCGACGTTCGCTGCTGATCGGCCTGAGCATCGGCGCCGTCGGCAGCGGGCTGCTTGGCGCCGCCATGGCCCACTGGACCGACGCTGCACAGCCGTGGCTCGACGCAGCGCTCACCGGTTTCAGCCTGGTGGCGCAACTGTGGATGGCGCAGAAACGTCTGCAATGCTGGTTGTTGTGGTTCGTGCTCGACGTGATTTTCGTCGGCCTCTTTCTTTATAAAGGCCTGTACCTCACGGCTGCCCTCTATGGGTTGTTCACGCTGATTGCGGTTCAGGGCTTTCGCGAATGGCGCGCCGACCCGGCGTTGCGCCCATGAAAGTGGTGGTGCTGACCGGCCCCGAATCCACCGGCAAGAGCTGGCTGGCAGCGGGCCTTCAACAACAGTTCGGCGGCGTGCGGGTGGACGAATATGTACGCTGGTTCATCGAGCAGAATCCGCGTGACACCCGCTTGAGCGATATTCCCCAGATCGCTCGGGGCCAGTTGCAATGGGAAGATCAGGCGCGTGCGCAACGCCCCTCGCTGCTGATTCTCGACACCCACCTGCTGAGCAATATCCTCTGGAGCCAGACGTTGTTCGGCGATTGCCCGGACTGGCTGGAACCGGAACTGCTGGCCCGGCATTACGATCTGCACCTGCTGTTGTCCCCGGAACACATCGACTGGACCGACGACGGCCAGCGCTGTCAGCCGGATCTGGACCAGCGCCTGGCGTTTTACCAAGCCACGCACAATTGGCTGCAAACCCATCATCAGCGCTATCAGGTGATTCAGGGCGATTGGGCCGGGCGTCAGGCCCAGGCCTTTGCTGCGGTGGCGGATCTACTGGCTGCCTGACCCGGCTTAACGCCCGCCTTTCCCCTGTTGGTTCTCTCTGTTCTGAGGGCAAAGTGTCCGTTCCTGAAACACTCGCCCGAGTGCAAAGTGGCCGTTTCAGCGGCATTCTTCGCTTTGTCACACGAGGTGTTACACCAGTGAAACACCTCCGCGCAAACCCTTGTTCCAGAGCTTTATGGCACCAACAGACGACCTCACAGCCGGGTGGCTGTATCAGCGTTGAAACAGGTTATGTTTCATTAGCGCACACCTTTCTCACAAACCATTGAATTTAAAAAATAATTCAAAAGCGGCACAGCTTTCGCTCTCTCCTTCCCAACGCTGACAAGAGCCAGCCCACTGAAGAAGGAATTGCCGCCGTGGGGAACTTCAATAAAGGCCTGACCTGCCTTCTGCTGATTGGATCGGCAGCCAGCACATTCATCAGTTTCAACGTTCAGGCCGAAGGCAATGGCGTGATCGTTCTCAACCGCGACGTCCAGCCCATTCCCATCGGGCGCAGCGGCGGCAAAGACCCCTATCCAACCACGGTCAATGCCAATCCTTCCAGTCGAATCAATCAAGCGATGACCAGCACCGAACTCAATGACGGTGACTTTGCCAGTGTCGCCAGCGGCAGTTCGATTCGCAGCAACGTGATCACGCCGAACTCGGACATGCCCGGCATGAACGTACTGACCAACCCCAACGGCCTGCCAGGCATGAGTGGCGGACACGGCGGCGGCGGTGGCGGCACGATTTCCAACACGATCAATCGCTCGCTGAGCAGCGGTCTGGCACCGCTGACCCGCATGGCTGGAGGCCAATGAGATGAATCATTCCCTTCTGCTGCTTGCCCTTTTCGGCTGTGCCGGTGCAATGGCCGCCGATCCCGTTTCAGTGAACAACGCCGACATTCAGGACACCGGTATCCAGTACCGCGGCAACTTCAACGTTAACCAGGCCGCCGGCGACCAGATGCAACAGACCAACACCAAGGCGATCGCTATCGGCACCAATGCCAGCGCTACGACCATCGTCAGGCAAACACTCGATACACCTGCCAACCCGTCGATGAACGCCAGCACCACCATTGGCGGCAATTCTTTCAGTAATGGTAACGGGATCCTGGGTGTGAACCAGGGTGCCGGTGCCAACAACCAGATGGCCAACGTGACACGCGTCAGCATCAGTGCTGCCCCGCAGAGCGTTGACGACAGTGCCCTTTCACAACAGAACGTGGCGCTTTTACCGAGCTCAGGAGCAACTGGTACCTCATCCGGCAGTCGCCAGGTCACGACAAGTGATCAGGCCTTCACCGGCAGCCGAGGGGTAATCCAGGTGAACCAGAGTGCCGGGGTGGGGAACCGAATGGCTAACACCCTGAGCATCCGGGTCGCAGACTGACCCAAACAACAAAAGCAGTGCAATTAGAAAGTACCAACACTTAACCAACTAATAAGCACGATGGAGAAACACCATGAAACCTACAATGGCTCTCAAACCACTGGTTTTCGCTCTTGCAGCAGTAATGGCAATGGCGGCTCAAGCAGGCGGCAATGATCATGGTAACGGGTACGGTCATGGCGACCATGAACCCAAAGGCCCTACCCTCGAAGAACTGCTGCAAATCGGCGCGGGTGCCGGTGCTGCAGTACTTGATGTGCAAAACAACGCCGGCAACACCGTCCTGAACCAGGGCACCCAGAACAACGCCGGCATCAGTGGTTCGCTCAACGGCGCAAACGGCAACATCGGCGCAAACAACGTGGCTGGTGACGGTAACCAACAAGATAACGCCGCTGCCTTGGCAACCGCCGACGAAAGCTTCATCTTCGGTTCGGCCGTGTCCGCTTCCAGTGCCACTCAAGTCAACAGCAACAACACCGTTGGCAACTACTCCACCACCAACAACGCCGGCATGAACAACGTCGGCAACAGTGGCTCGGGTAACATCGGCGTGAACAACGCTGCCGGCAACTTCAACCAACAGAAAAACAACCTGGCAATCGCTGTGTCCGGTGGTCGTGTAGCGCAGGCTGCTGCTGCTGCCAATCAAAGCACGACCGGTCTGCAAGTCGGCAACAACGGCACCCAGACCTACAAGAAAGATACCCTCACTGGCACTGTCGCCGCCTACGGCGTATTCGGCGCCGTCGGCGAAGCTACCATCAAAGGTGACAGCCACAGCGGTGGCGGTTATGGCGACGACAACAAAGGCCATGGCGGCAACGGCGGCAGCAAAGATCAGAAAGCGACCTTTGAAGCCGTGGGTGCCTTTGGCCTGGCTGGCGTCACCACTCAACAAGTGCTGACTCCAGACGGCTGGAAAAACCCTGTCACCAACAACGCCAGCATGACCAACGTAGGCAACAACTGGTCGGGCAACGGTGGCTTCAACAACGCCGCTGGTGTTGGCAACCAACAAAGCAACTCGCTGTCCATCGCTGCAGGTTGCAAAGCCTGCATGTAATCGCGATCGAAACGAAAGCCCCGGAAACGGGGCTTTTCCTCAGTCCGCAAAGGCGTATCGATCATGCGTAAGACTGCCTTTATCGCCCTGCTTTGCCTGTCCGGCCTGACCCAGGCTGCCCAGATGCCCGTCGCTGCCCTGCCCGGCGGCGTACTCGTCTACAAGAACGTGCAAAGCATCCGTGAACGCAAGTTTGCCGACATCGTCGAACAGAAAACCGATTTCAGCTGCGGCGCTGCCGCACTGGCAACGGTGTTACGCCAGGCCTATTGGCTCGACGTCGATGAGGAGCACATCATCAAAGGCATGCTGGTCAACGCTGATCAGGACCTTGTTCGCACTCAAGGGTTTTCCATGCTGGACATGAAGCGCTACATAGAAAGCATCGGCATGCGCGCCAGGGGTTACAAGATTCCGCCGGAAAAACTCGATGATGTGACGATCCCGGTGGTGGTACTGATGGAAATTCGCGGCTACAAGCATTTCGTGGTGCTGCAGCGTTCGGACAAGGATTGGGTTTACATCGGAGACCCGGTACTCGGTCATAAACGCTACAAACACGATGACTTTGTCAAAGGTTGGAACGGCATCGTTTTCGCCATCGTCGGTCCCGGATATGACAAGGCCAACGCCTTGCGTAGCCCTCCTGTACCGCTGACGGCCAAGAACAAGCTGGATGGCTTCAACCCGGTCAAAGATGCTGAATTGATGGACTTCGGGTTCATACAGAGCGACTTCTTTTAATCGCCGATTATAAAGAATGGGGCTGGATGTCCCGGGAGCAGCAAATGAAAACCTCATACTGGCTGGCCGCCGCCTGCCTGGCAGCGAGCGCGTCAGGCTATGCCAATGCAGGGTTCAAACCTATCGAAATCAATGATCAGGAACTCTCCGAGCTACGCGGTCGTTACGTCATGCCGGGGCGGATTATCAGCTTCGGCATTGTCATGAGCAGTACCTGGCGCAACGCCAGTGGCGATCTGATCGGGGCTTCGACCTCGATGCAACTTCAAGCTGCAACGGTAAAACCTGAATTCTATGTGCAAACGATCAAGGAGCACGGCAACGGCAGCACCCTCGCGACGGGTACCGGCACGATCTCCGGTGGCGCCGGCCTCAACAGCAGCCAGGGCGTGACCCAGAGCGTACGCGCCGCCGGCGACGGCAACACCGCCAATAACAATGTCGCCATCAATGTAAAAGAAGCCAACACCCCTCCATCACTGGCGCCCGCACAAGGCCAGGCCCTGATGGCCGGGCAGACCATCGGTGCCAGCAACGCCGCCGGCAGCGTCGCCGTTTCGGCCTCCGGTAGTGGCGTGCAGATGGCGATCCAGGCCTCGGGAAACCAGGGCTCGGCCCTGCAACAAGTCGCTCAGGGTGGTCTGCTGCAGAACACGCGCTTGCTGGGCAGTGCCAACGTGGTCAACAACATGACCCAACTCAATGTCGTGCTTAGCAATAACGGCATCAGCCCTGGCGCACTGGACTGCAACCTGACTCAACTCAGGGCACTACGCAATATCGGATATTGAACTACGCTGAGTCTCGATCATTGGGCTTAAAAGGGACGGCTTCTTCATGTATCGATCAGTATCACTGCGTGCCGCTGTATGTTTGAGTACTCTTCTCCCTGCGGCGATGCTGCAAGCAGCACCCGACGCAGACGTGGAGACCCTGAAACAGGAGCTTCTGGAGCTGAAGCAACGATACGAAGTACAACAGAAGGCTTTGGCGGTGCTCGAGCAACGGGTCCGCCAGGTCGAAGATCAACCGGCTGCACCACAACCCAAACGGCTGGCCAAGTCCCCGTCTGACATGAAAGGCAATCCAAAAGTTGCTACCAGCACCGGGGCTCCCGGGGTTGGCGCAGCGGCTGCATCGGGGGGCGCTGCCGGGGGCAGCGGCGCTTCTTACGGCCAATCGCTGGCCGACGATTCGCAACCGGCGCAGAGTGTTTCCAACCTCTACGACGAGGCCAGTGGCTTCTTCGGTGGCGGTAAATTCAGCTTTGAAACCGGCGTGACCTACTCGCGCTACGACACCCGGCAACTGATCCTCAACGGCTTTCTGGCCCTGGACTCGATCTTTCTGGGCAACATCAACCTCGACCGGATCAAGGCCGATACCTGGACCCTGGACCTGACCGGCCGCTACAACTTCGACAATCGCTGGCAGTTCGACGTGAACGTACCGGTAGTCTACCGCGAGTCGACCTACCAGTCCGGTGGCGGCAACGGTGGCGCGTCCAACGTCACGACGGAACAGGATGTTTCGCGTGACCCGAGCATCGGCGACGTCAACTTCGGCATTGCCTACAAGTTCCTCGACGAATCGGTCAACACGCCGGATGCCGTGGTCACCTTGCGGGTCAAGGCGCCTACCGGCAAGGATCCGTTCGGGATCAAGCTGCGTCAGACCGACGCCAACTCCAACCTGTTCGTGCCTGACACCCTGCCTACCGGCAACGGCGTCTGGTCGGTCACGCCCGGCATCTCGCTGGTCAAGACGTTCGATCCGGCTGTGCTGTTCGGCAGCTTGTCCTACACCCACAACCTGGAAGAGTCGTTCGATGACATCAGTTCGACCGTCAACCAGAAAACCCCGGGCAAGGTTCGCATTGGCGACAGCTTCCAGATCGGTGCCGGTATCGCTTTTGCGCTGAACGAAAAGATGAGTATGTCGTTCTCGATGTCTGATCTGGTGCAACGTAGAAGCAAGCTGAAACAGGATGGTGGCGACTGGCAATCGGTGGTCTCCAGCGACGCTAACGCCGGTTACTTCAACGTCGGCATGACCATTGCCGCCACGGACAACCTGACCATCGTACCCAACCTGTCAATCGGCATGACCCCGGATGCCCCGGACTTTTCCTTTAGCCTGAAATTCCCGTACTACTTCTAAAGCCACAGCAAAAGATCGCAGTCTGCGGCAGCTCCAGAGATTACACATCTCTCATGCAGGAGCTGCCACAGGCTGCGATCTTTTGATCTTCGGCGTCTAGCGAATCTGGTGTTTATGCAGCAGGCGATAAAACGTCGGCCGTGAAACCCCCAGTACCTTGGCCGCAACGCTCAGGTTATCGCTATGCCGGTTCAACACATCGCACAGTGCCTGGCGTTCGGCGCGAGTCTTGTAATCTTCCAGGGTGCCCATCGGCGTGGCGATCGAGTGCTGGCTGATCAGCCCGAGATCGCGAGCTTCAATCTGCCGCCCTTCAGCGAGCACCAGACCGCGACGCACGCGGTTGGCCAGTTCCCGCACATTGCCTGGCCAGTCATGCTTGCCCATCGCGATCAACGCATCTTCGCTGAAACTGCGCGGGCGTCGGCCGGTTTCGTGGCTGTAGAAGTGGGAAAAGTGGTTGGCCAGCATCGACAGGTCGCCGTGGCGTTCGCGCAACGGCGCCGTGACCACTTGCAGCACGTTGAGGCGGTAATACAGGTCCTCGCGAAAGCGTTTTTTCTCGATAGCGGCTTCGAGATCAACGTGGGTCGCCGCCAACACCCGGACGTCGACCGGGATCGGCTGACTGCCGCCCACGCGTTCGATGTGTTTTTCCTGCAGGAAGCGCAACAGATTGGCTTGCAATTCCAGCGGCAGGTCACCGATTTCATCGAGAAACAGCGTGCCACCGTTGGCCGCTTCGATGCGCCCGACCTTGCGTTGATGCGCGCCGGTAAACGCGCCTTTCTCGTGACCGAACAGCTCGGACTGAATCAAGTGCTCGGGTATCGCCCCGCAGTTGATGGCCACAAACGGTTTGCTGTGGCGCTGAGACTGACGGTGCAAGGTGCGCGCGACCAGTTCTTTACCGGTACCGCTTTCGCCGCGAATCAAGACCGGCGATTCGGTCGGTGCCAGTTTGCTGAGCAACTTGCGCAGCTCGCGGATCGGTTTGCTGTCGCCCAGCAATTCGTGTTCGGGCTGGTCGACATGAATCGTCCCCTGCCCGCGCAAGCGCGCCATGCCGAAGGCGCGGCCAAGGGTGACCTGGACCCGCGACACATCGAACGGCAAGGTGTGGAAATCGAAGAACCATTCGCAAACGAAGTCGCCGACGTTCTGCAGCCGCAAAACTTCCTGATTCAGCACGGCAATCCATTCGGTGCCACTGCGGCTGATCAGTTCCTTGACGGCTTCGGGTCGCTCGAGGTGAAAAGGCTGCAAGCGCAGCAAGCCGACATCACAACTGCGGTCGGCAGCATTTTCCAGGGTACAGCTGTCGACATCCCACCCTACCGCGCGTAAACCGGGCAATAATCGGTGACAGTCGTCGCAAGGATCGACCACCAGTAAACGTCGTAACGCAGGCGCTTCGCTCATGACTGTTCCTTGGCGCCAAATTTTAGGAAAAGGTTTTAAAAACAGTCATTTGGCAGACCTGGCTGTAACATTAGCAAGAATTTGACAGGACCTTGTATCGTTTGCTTATAGGCGTACAGGCGAACTAGTTATAAGCAGCGGCTTTGTTAGTTAGCTATCGACTGTTTTGTGCCATGAAGCTTTCATCCAGCTTACAAAAGCACTCATAAAACCAGCGATATGAAAGAAAGTTGAAATTTCTTTGTGGCATGTGTGACCTGTCAGAGGGTTGCGTGCATCAGTACAAGTAACCAGCCGAACGGTAAGCCCAACCGACGGCATATCACTTGATTGGGCACTACAGAGAGAAGACCCCATGACCGCCCCGCTCCGTATCAACGAAGCTCTTTTGATTGCCAACCACGCCTTTAAACCTTTTCAATGCGTGGCCTGGGCTCCACAAGACGGCAATGGCGAACTGAGCCTGACCGTTATCGACCGCACCAACTCGCACATCGGCCGCAAACAGATTCCGAGCAGCGCCTACTCCGACCCGGCCCAACTCGAGCAACTGCTGCAACAGGCTCGCGCCGAACTGAGCGAAGAAGGTTACATGCTGCAATCCTGGTCGATGCCACATTGATAGCGGGATGATGCGGATAACTTTTCAGTTATCCGCCCGCTTTCTGTTAGTTGCCATAGCGATTTAATTTCGCGTACGCCTGTACAACTTTTGCAACGGCTTCAAGCGTAACTGCTTGGCAGGCTTGCTATTGGTTCAAAAAGACACTGTTCTGGCACAGTGTGACCCTCCACCTGTTAGTTCTTACAGTTGTACTTCCTGCTGTTCAGGGATTGAATGTTCCGCTCATGCAGTTTGCCGGCCGGCTCGCGGCGTTGGTCAACTCGCAAGGAGAAGCGTGCATGTCCAGCCTGAACGCCTATGCCCTCCCGACGTTATCGAATAATGCCGGTCAACTCGACAAGACATTCGCTGGCAGCGGTGTCGCTCAGGTGTACTT
>NZ_QAIU01000444.1:4630-13073 GCF_003061205.1 Pseudomonas sp. HMWF006 | reverse complement strand
TTTGTTGAGGGCGCGTTCAGCGCTGACCCGCGCAGCCGTATCGGCGTGATGCAGCGGTGCCAACAGGGCATGAATTTCAGTGTCGGCGCTGCGGCATTCGATGCCGACGGCGCCCTGGCCACCGGCCGGCAGGCTGTCGTCGACGCTAATGGCAGAGGTGATGCGGTCTTCGAAACCGAGGCGGATCAGGCCGGCCGCCGCGAGGATGATCGCGTCGTACTCACCGGCATCGAGCTTGGCCAGGCGCGTGTTGACGTTACCGCGCAGGAAGCGGATCTCGAGATCCGGGCGGCGCGTCAGCAACTGGGCCTGACGACGCAGGCTGGAGGTGCCGACGATGGCGCCGGCAGGCAGCGCATCGAGGCTTTGAAAGGTATTGGATACGAAGGCATCGCGCGGGTCTTCACGCTCGCAGATGCAGAACAGGCCCAGACCTTCGGGGAAGTCCATCGGCACGTCTTTCATCGAGTGCACGGCGATGTCGGCTTCGTTTTCCAGCAGCGCGGTTTCCAGTTCCTTGACGAACAGGCCTTTGCCGCCGATTTTCGACAGTGGCGAGTCGAGCAGCTTGTCGCCGCGACTGACCATGGGCACCAGCGTCACCAGCAGGCCCGGATGGGCCGCCTCCAGACGGGCTTTGACGTATTCGGCCTGCCAGAGGGCCAGCGCACTTTTACGGGTGGCGATGCGGATTTCGCGAGAGGACATGGATCAATCCGTACTGAATAGATACGGCGGATAATAACAGCTCAGCCAAATCCACTTTGACCTGAATCAGAAACGACGTGGCCTCCCTGGCCTGCGATGCCCGGTGAAGAAAAGCAGAAACCCGCCGAAACGATCGGGTTACAGGCCCTGCATCATCTTGCGCACACCGGCCACGTGCCGACGGCTGACGATCAGCGCATCACCGTTGAGGCCTTTGAGGTACAGCTGGAAATGCCCCAGCGGCGTACGTTGCAGCCGTTCGATGCGGTCGCGGGCAACCAGTGCGTTGCGGTGGATACGCACGAAGCGCTCACCGAATTCGTCTTCGAGCGCCTTGAGTGGTTCGTCCAGCAACACTTCGCCGGCCTCGTGACGCAGGGTCACGTATTTGTGGTCGGCAATGAAGTAGACCACCTGATCGAGCGGGATCAGTTCAATCCCTTTGCGAGTACGGGCGCTGATGTGACTGCGCGGGCCGTTGCCGCTTTCGGCTGCGGGACGGGTCAGGGCCGAGAGCTGGGCCCGGTTGGGACGTTCAGCCCGTTTCAGGGCGTCATGCAGATGTTCGGTTCGCACGGGTTTCACCACATAGCCCACGGCGCTGGCCTGCAGGGCTTCCACGGCAAATTCATCGGGGCTGGTGCAAAACACCACGGCGGGCGGCGTTTCTCGTTCGCACAGACGGGCAGCGACCTGCAGGCCATCCAGGCCAGGCATGCGGATATCGAGCAGCACGATATCCGGCTTGTGGCTGTCGATCAGCGCCAACGCCTCCTCGCCATTCGTGGCGCTGGGCTCCAGGACTGTGTAACCCTCGAGCTCACTCACCATTCGGCTGAGGCGCTCGCGAGCCAGTGGTTCGTCATCAACGATCAGGACATTCATATTGCGCTGGATTCCTGCGTGAGTCTCGCACAAGGATAGCGTAGACAGGTGGAGTGACGTCCGTCACCGCGATCCACGCTAAGACTAGCCCGAGCGCCAAAAAGTGCCGTACGTCGGCCAGCAATATTTGCCAGTGTCCGGGTCGTACTGCTCGAAGCCCGCTGTTTCCCGCGTTTCTCACGGGTTTTGTCCAAGGACATAACCCACCCCCACTTCTTATAGTCGGCGACCGGACCTTTGCACAATCCGCGCTCACCGACCCTTATGTCCAACTGTAGACGCTCGCCGGGCCGATATTGCTCAATCGAAAAATATCCTTGCGCAAATCCCCCGGCACCAGCGGCCACTATGGCTGACGCAATGAGAAAAAAACGTATCGACCAGTGTCAGCGACAGGATTGGCAACCCTGTTATTATCCGCGCCAGCGTTTCACGCCACTTTTCTTCAAGCCGATACGAGCGAATTCATGAGCACTGACAAGACCAATCAGTCCTGGGGCGGCCGCTTCAGTGAACCCGTCGACGCCTTCGTCGCCCGCTTCACCGCCTCCGTCACTTTCGACCAGCGCCTGTATCGCCACGACATCATGGGCTCGATCGCCCACGCCACCATGCTGGCCAAGGTCGGCGTGCTGACCGATGCCGAGCGCGACAGCATCATTGATGGCCTGAAGACCATTCAGGGCGAAATCGAGGCCGGCCAGTTCGACTGGCGCGTCGACCTCGAAGACGTGCACATGAACATCGAAGCCCGCCTGACCGACCGCATCGGCATCACCGGCAAAAAACTGCACACCGGCCGCAGCCGCAACGATCAGGTCGCGACCGACATCCGCCTGTGGCTGCGTGACGAGATCGACCTGATCCTCGGCGAAATCACCCGCCTGCAAAAAGGCCTGCTGGAACAAGCCGAGCGCGAAGCCGCGAGCATCATGCCGGGCTTCACCCACCTGCAGACCGCGCAGCCGGTGACCTTCGGCCACCACATGCTGGCGTGGTTCGAAATGCTCAGCCGCGACTACGAGCGCCTGGTCGACTGCCGCAAGCGCACTAACCGCATGCCCCTGGGCAGCGCTGCACTGGCCGGCACCACCTACCCGATCGACCGCGAATACACCGCGCAACTGCTGGGCTTCGATGCCGTAGGCGGCAACTCGCTGGACAACGTGTCCGATCGAGATTTCGCCATCGAATTCTGCTCGGCCGCGAGCATCGCGATGATGCACCTGTCGCGCTTCTCCGAAGAGCTGGTGCTGTGGACCAGCGCGCAGTTCCAGTTCATTGATCTGCCGGACCGTTTCTGCACCGGCAGCTCGATCATGCCGCAAAAGAAAAACCCTGACGTACCGGAGCTGGTACGTGGCAAGACCGGTCGTGTGTTCGGCGCACTGATGGGCCTGCTGACCCTGATGAAAGGCCAGCCACTGGCCTACAACAAGGACAACCAGGAAGACAAAGAGCCTTTGTTCGACGCCGCCGACACCCTGCGCGATTCGCTGCGTGCCTTCGCCGACATGATCCCGGCAATCAAACCGAAACACGCGATCATGCGTGAAGCGGCGCTGCGCGGTTTCTCCACCGCCACCGACCTGGCGGACTACCTGGTTCGCCGTGGCCTGCCGTTCCGTGATTGCCACGAAATCGTCGGTCACGCCGTGAAGTACGGCGTCGACACTGGCAAGGATCTGGCCGAGATGAGCCTGGAAGAACTGCGTCAGTTCAGCGACCAGATCGAGCAGGACGTGTTCGCCGTACTGACCCTGGAAGGCTCGGTGAATGCCCGTGACCACATCGGCGGGACCGCGCCGGCGCAGGTCAAGGCTGCCGTGGTGCGCGGTCAGGCGTTGATCGCCAGCCGCTAAAAGCATCGCGGGCAAGCCCGCTCCCACACGTTCTGCGTCGAACACACAAGGGTGTTTCAGCGCGAAATCCTGTGGGAGCGGGCCTGCCCGCGATGACTGACTCCAGAACGCTAAAAAATCTACTTCTTCGCCGCGATCATCGCCAAAAACGCCGGCATCGCAGCCTCTTTGTCCGCCGCAATCTTCTGCACATGCGGACTCTGCTCAAGCAGCTCCAGCAGCACCTTGGCCTTCGGCATCTCGGCCAGCAAATCGATCCCGAACAGCTTCTGCCCGACCGCGCACGCCAGCGGCACGCTGTAGAGGAAATACAGATCCGCGATGCTCAGACTGTCGCCCGCCACATACGGGGTGAACTTGCCGTGACGCCCCAGCGCCGCAAAACCCAGCAGCAATTCGGCTTTGGTTTTCTCCTTGATCGCCTCCGGCACCGGCGAGCCAAAGAACGCTTCGCCGTAACAGGCGCGACCCGGCAACTCGATATAGAGCTCGATCTCCTTGGCAATCGCCAGCACCTGCGCTCGCGCAAACGGGTCACTTGGCAACAGCGGTGTGCCCTTCTGGGTCTGTTCCAGGTATTCAAGGATGATGCCGGTTTCATTGATGTAACCGGCATCAACGCCCAGCACCGGGACTTTGCCGCGCGGGCTGATGGCCAGCGATTGCGGCGTTGGCGTCGGGTAGAACGTGACCTCTTCAAACGGCAGGCCTTTTTCCAGCAGCGCCAGTTTGACCATGTTGTAATAATTGCTGACAGAGAATCCGTAGAGCTTGAGCATCACATAGCCTCCGGGCCGTGCGGGGTGGGCAGTCCCTGTTTATAGATCGCCGGACGCAATCCTGCCAGCAGCATCACCTCGCTGAATGCAGGTAAACTGGCGCCTTTCCTTGAGGAGCCTGCCATGAGCGAGCCGACAGACATCGAGATTGACGACGAAGAAGAGTTCGCCGAGAACACTTTGATTGAAGCGATCGAAAATCAGATTGAAAACGACAACCCGCCAGCGGCCAAAGCGACCTTCAACAAGCTGACACTGGTGGGTGTCGAGCGCGATGAGATCCTCAACCTGATGGCGCACGTGCTGGCCTATGAAATCGACGCCATGCTTGATGAAGACCGTGCCTTCGATACCGAATGGTACGAAGCGGCGCTGCGCGCATTGCCAGAGCTGCCGCCCGAAAAGCAGTAAGCCCCCGATCGTGCAGGACTGAGCCTGCTCACGATAGCGTTCTGTCATGTCAGTGAAGAATATGCTGACAGGCACTCCTCTATCGCGAGCAGGCGAAGGCCTACAATGTTTGTAACGTATCCAGCCAGCCAACTTCCGGGCCCCGACTACACTGGAATCCGCCTCAAGACAAAATCCCTGATCTGAGCACTGGACATGCCGCAAAAGCGGGTTCACCTTAGGGGCGCTGTCGTCCAATTACTAGAAAGTCTGGAGTCCTTATGTCGCTTACCCCTGAGCTGGTTGCCGAACTGGAAGTCCTCGCACTCTTCAACCTGGACAGTTCCCAGGAAGGTTTGAAAATTCATCAGACCGCTGCCCCGAAACACATCGCTGCTGCACAACGCCTCTTTGAAAAAGAACTCACCGACCAGCCCGATGGCGGCTACCTGACCAGCCTGGGTCGTGATGCCGCGCAAAATGTGCAGACCGTACTGACCATTTTGAGAGAGCAGGAAACCGCCTGATTTTCCCGTCTTTGCCCACGGGAACTCCTGCCACGGGATTTCCGCGGGCTCGCTTGATCACTCCCACGCTAAAAATCTGACGTCAAAAAAACAAATTCAGCTTAAAAGTCCCGCTGCGCAGAGGCTAAACTGCCTCCCATTCCGAGACCCTCTTCGTCCGAGCCTGCGAGCCGGTTTGAGCTGACATGACGCGCACCCATGAAATCCGCCCCGATCTGGACGAAGGCATCGACCGCAAGGTGCTCAGCCAACTGCGTGCGCGCTTTCTCAAACTCAATGCAGGTCGCCTGGGTCGCGCACTGGAGGGTCTGTCGACGCGCCAGCAAGGCGTACTGACGCTGCTGCCGCTGTTCTTCCACGTCAATCATCCGCTGCTGCCCGGCTATGTCTCCGGCAGTACGCCGGCGGGCCTGTCCAACTACGAACCGGACGCCACTACCCTCGCCGAAGCCCAGCGCCTGACCCGCTCGTTCTCCTACAAGCCGCGCCACGGCAGCAACCCGCCACGGCCGATTCACGGGCTGTTCCTGATGGGCAGCCTGGGCACGCTGGCCCAGGCCGATCAGAGCGACATGGACGTGTGGGTCTGCCACGCGCCGGACCTGAGCGAAAGCGAATTGGCCGAGCTGAGCAAAAAATGTCAGCTCCTGGAAACCTGGGCCGCGAGCCAGGGCGCCGAAGCGCATTTCTTCCTGATTGACCCGGTGCGCTTCGTCAAAGGCGAACGCGACACCCAACTGAGTTCCGAGAACTGCGGCAGCACTCAGCATTACCTGCTGCTGGACGAGTTTTATCGCACCGCGATCTGGCTGGCCGGGCGCACACCGATCTGGTGGCTGGTGCCGGTCTACGAGGAAAGCGCCTACGACCTTTACACCGACACGTTGTTGTCCAAGCGTTTTATCCGTGCCGACGAAACCCTCGACCTCGGTCACCTGGCGACGATTCCGCCGGGCGAGTTCATTGGCGCCGGGCTGTGGCAGCTGTTCAAGGGCATCGAGTCACCGTACAAGTCGGTGCTCAAACTGTTGCTGACCGAGGTTTATGCCAGCGAACACCCCCATGTGCAGTGCCTGAGCCTGCGCTTCAAAAAAGCGGTGTTCGCCAACCAGCTGGATCTGGATGAGCTGGACCCGTACATGGTCGTGTACCGGCGTATCGAGGAATACCTCACCGCGCGCAACGAACCGGAGCGTCTGGAACTGGTGCGCCGCGCGCTGTACCTCAAGGTCAACCGCAAGCTCACCGGCAACAGCCGCAGCCAGGGCTGGCAACGCGCCCTGCTTGAACGGCTGGCCAGCGAATGGCATTGGGATCAGCGTCAACTGGCGCTGCTCGACAGCCGCAGCCAGTGGAAAGTGCGCCAGGTCAGCGCCGAACGCCGTGCCCTGGTCAACGAACTGAATTACAGCTATCGCTTCCTGACCCAGTTTGCCCGCACCGAGCAGACCGTCAGCCTGATCAACAAACGCGATCTCAACGTCCTCGGCCGCCGCCTGTACGCCGCGTTCGAGCGCAAGGCCGACAAGGTCGAGTTCATCAACCCCGGGATCGCTCCGGATCTGGCCGAAGACACCCTGACCCTGGTGCAGTCACGCAACAAGAAAGAACCGGGGCAAGCCCAGTGGGGCCTGTACAACGGCAGCCTCACCGCACTGGAATGGGAGCACTTCGCGCCGATCAAACGCAGCCGTGAATTGCTCGAACTGCTGACCTGGTGCCACCGCAACGGCGTGATCGACAGCAGCACCCGACTGGCCCTGCATCCCGGCAGCAGCGACCTGAGCGAGTTCGAGCTGTTCAACCTGCTCGGCAGCCTGCAACAGTGCATCGCCCTGCCCTTGCCCACGGTGGCTGAAGCACCGTTGCTGCGTGCGGCCGTGCCGAGCGAAGTGCTGATTCTGGTCAACGTCGGCGTCGATCCGCTCAAGCATCACCGCGACCTGAATATTCTGATGACCACCGAGCGCACCGACTCGCTGAGCTACGCCGGGGTCCGGGAAAACCTCGTGCTGACCCTGGATCAGGTCACGCTCAACAGCTGGAACGAAGTGCTGGTCAACCGCTTCGACGGCCCGCACGCCCTGCTCGACTGCCTGCGCGACTACCTCAACAACCTGCCGCGCGGGCCGCTGCAGCCGTCGCTGAAAGTGCGCTGCTTCTGCCACAACCGCGCACAATTCATCGCCCGTCGCGTTGAAGAGATCGTCGATACCGCGCAAAACCTGCTGCTCAGTGAGTTGAATCATCGCTACCTGATTCAGGTGCAACAGCACTATCACGTACTCGAATTGGTCCCGGGCCAGGTCAACCACGTCGCCCTCGCCACCCTGCCGGCGTTGCTGGAGTACCTCGGCGAAGAACAACCGCGCTACAGCCCGCTGCACCTGGACCCGATGGCGCTGGAGGATCACGACCTCGCCCTGATCCTGCCAATGGGCCAGCCGGATTGCATTCAGGTGTTCTACCGGATCAGCGAACAGCAGGCCGAGCTGTACGTGCTGGATGAATTCAACGCCCTGTGGCAACAGCATCTGCCGTATCACGACGAACAGAGCCTGCTGGTGCCATTACAGCGCTTCCTGCAGTCGATCCAGTACCGGCGCGAAGCCTTGCTGCCGATGGACGCCGCGCCTTCGGCCAGCCTCGACACTTTGTATTACCAGTTATTGCCGTCAGGCCCGGGAAAAGCCCGCCGCGTCGAACCACGACCAGCACCGCAAACGCCGGTCAACAAGCCGTTCTACGACGTGCAGGCGATTGTCGGCAAAGCCGCACCGGGGGAAGTGCAGGTCACTTTGTATTGCAATCAACGGGAATTCAGCGAGCTGGAACATGGCGACCAGCTGTTCAGCGTGGTCGCCCGGGAGATCGTCGAGCAGCGCCGCGAGAGCGAACGCTATCGCTGCTACATCACCGACCTGGACCTGTCGGGCCTGCTCGGTGATGCTCAGAGTTCAAGCAATTTGTATCTGCGCTACAAGGCCGACCTGGAGCGCGCCCTGAACGAGGCGCTCGAACAGGTCTGAGGCGTGGTCATTCGCGGAAATCACCGCCGTTGGCCGGCTGCGATTCGACTTCCAGCAAGGTCAGTTTCAGGGTCTTGCCGCCGGGAGCCGGCCAGTCGATGTGCTGACCGACCTTCAGGCCCAGCAGCGCGCTGCCGACCGGTGCCAGAATCGAGATCTTGCCTTCGTCGGCGTTGGCATCCTTGGGATAGACCAGCGTCAGGTGATAGTCCTTGCCACTGCCTTCTTCGCGGCAATGCACGCGGGAATTCATCGTCACGACA
>NZ_QAIU01000444.1:0-4620 GCF_003061205.1 Pseudomonas sp. HMWF006 | reverse complement strand
GCGCGGTCCAGTTCGGTTTGCAGCGCGATCACGCCCGGCAGCGTGTCATCCAGGCTGTCGATCAGGCGCTCCAGACGTTGCACGTCCAGACGGGTAAGGGTGATGGAAGGTGCGGTCATGATCCGGGCAGACTCCTTTCTTCTGCACACAAAAAAAGCAAAACCCCGCCAAAAAAGACGGGGTTTTCACCAGGCCTCGATGGGTTGAGGCGTGTCCGGACACTATCACAGCTCAAAAAATATACAAGTCACCCGATTTTGATCCGGCAAGAACCCCTGTAGCGAATCAACTCAGGGATTTTCGTGCGGCAGCCTGCTGGCAGATGACCCGACGGCGCTGATCATCCGCCGAGCGCCATTCGCGAATATCCTCGACATGGCGGAAGCAGCCGAGACAAACCTTCTGTTCATCAAGCCGGCACACACCGCTGCACGGCGAAGGCACTGCCGGACTGATGTTGCTGTAGAGCGGTTTGGGCGGACGAACAGGAGCAGTGTCAGTCACGGAATCACAGACCTTCGAAGTCGAATTCAGCGCCAGCCTGCTGCTTGACGATGCGCTCGAGCATTTCGCCCAACTGCTCTTCGCTCTTGTCGCACATCCAGCGCTCGCTCTCTTCGTCGTAGTCGAAGTGGAAACCACCGGACACCGCTGCCAGCCACAACTGACGCAGGGGCTCCTGACGACTGAAGATCAGTTGCGAGCCGTTTTCGAACTTGACGGTCAAGACACCTGCCGAGCTTTCCAGGTCGATATCCAGGTCGCTGTCATCAAAGATATCTTCCAGCGTCTGCTGGGTAGCATCGACCAGATCGTGGAAACGGGCTTCGGACAAACTCATTGTGGCAACCTCAAAAAATGTCTGATCAGGCTCAAGCGCCGAAAGATACGGACGCTGCCGGCCGATTGCAAAGGATAACGACCAAGCACCGTTTCCCATCCAGCACTGGCCCCTGTGGGAGCGAGCTTGCTCGCGAAAGCGGTGTGTCAGCCAGCAAACATATCGAATGTACCGGCCTCTTCGCGAGCAAGCTCGCTCCCACAGGAATTACCTGTATCCAACCGGTATCCAGAGAGCCCCGCCGGACGGGAAGCCCCTCGCATAGGCAAGCTGCCGGGTGGCCGGTATACTCCGGCGCAATTAACGCATTTTCAAGGATTTCGCCATGAAGCGCCTGATCTCTTCCCTTGCTGCGCTCGTCGCGGTTGCCTGCCTCGTTTCGGCCTGTGGTCAAAAAGGCCCGCTGTACCTGCCGGATGACGATCAGGACCCGGCCGAACAAGCCCAGTCTTCACAAAAGCAACCGGTTTCCAAAGCACACAAGCACGACGTTTACTAAGGGATCGCCATGGACGCTTTTAATTACCGTGGCGGGGAGCTGTTCGCGGAAGGTGTGGCTCTGTCCGCCATCGCCGACCGTTTCGGCACGCCCACCTACGTTTATTCGCGAGCACACATTGAAGCCCAGTATCTGGCCTTCGCCGATGCGCTGGCCGGCATGCCGCACCTGGTTTGCTTTGCCGTCAAAGCCAACTCCAACCTCGGCGTTCTGAATGTCCTGGCCCGTCTCGGCGCCGGTTTCGACATCGTCTCTCGTGGTGAACTGGAACGCGTGCTCGCCGCAGGTGGAAGCCCTGACAAGATCGTCTTCTCCGGTGTCGGCAAGACCCGTGACGACATGCGCCGTGCGCTGGAAGTCGGCGTGCACTGCTTCAACGTCGAATCCACTGACGAGCTGGAACGCTTGCAAGTGGTCGCCGCCGAGCTCGGCGTTCGCGCCCCGGTTTCGTTGCGTGTGAACCCGGACGTCGATGCCGGCACCCACCCGTACATTTCCACCGGTCTCAAAGAGAACAAGTTCGGCATCGCCATTGCCGACGCCGAAGACGTGTACGTGCGCGCTGCGCACCTGCCGAACCTGGAAGTGATCGGCGTCGATTGCCACATCGGTTCGCAACTGACCACCCTGCCACCGTTCCTCGATGCCCTCGACCGCCTGCTGGATCTGGTCGATCGTCTCGGCGATTGCGGCATCCACCTGCGCCACATTGATCTCGGTGGCGGTTTGGGCGTGCGTTATCGCGATGAAGAGCCGCCATTGGCCGGCGACTACATCAAGGCTGTGCGCGAGCGTCTGAGCGGCCGTGATCTGGGACTGGTGTTCGAGCCGGGCCGCTTCATCGTCGCCAACGCCGGCGTGCTGCTGACCCAGGTCGAGTACCTCAAGCACACCGAACACAAGGACTTCGCCATCGTCGACGCGGCGATGAACGACCTGATCCGCCCGGCGCTGTACCAGGCGTGGATGGACGTCACTGCGGTCAAGCCGCGTGATACCGCCGCGCGCAAGTACGACATTGTCGGCCCGATCTGCGAAACCGGTGATTTCCTCGCCAAGGACCGTGAACTGGCGCTGGAAGAAGGCGACCTGCTGACCGTGCATTCCGCCGGTGCCTACGGTTTCGTGATGAGTTCCAACTACAACACCCGCGGCCGTGCTGCCGAGGTGCTGGTAGACGGTGATCAGGTTTTTGAAGTGCGCCGCCGCGAAACTGTGGCCGAGCTGTTTGCCGGCGAAAGCCTGCTGCCGGAGTAACCCATGCTGCTGCGTTTTACCAAAATGCATGGCCTGGGCAATGATTTCATGGTTCTCGACCTGGTCAGCCAGCACGCGCATATTCAGCCCAAGCACGCCAAGCAATGGGGCGACCGGCACACCGGTATCGGTTTCGACCAGTTGCTGATCGTTGAAGCGCCGAGCAACCCGGACGTGGATTTCCGTTACCGGATCTTCAACTCCGATGGCTCGGAAGTGGAACAGTGCGGCAACGGTGCGCGCTGCTTCGCGCGCTTCGTGCTGGACAAGCGTCTGACGGCGAAACGGCAGATCCGCGTCGAAACCAAGGGTGGCATCATCGAACTGGACGTGCGTAACGACGGCCAGATCGGCGTCAACATGGGCGCGCCGCGCCTGGTGCCGGCAGACATTCCGTTCGAAGCGCCAGCGCAGGCGACCAGCTATCAGCTGGAAGTCGACGGCACCACGGTCGAACTGGCCGCCGTGTCGATGGGCAACCCCCATGCCGTGCTGCGTGTGCAGGACATCAACAGTGCACCGGTGCATGAGCTGGGACCGAAAATCGAACACCATCCGCGCTTCCCGGCGCGGGTCAATGTCGGTTTCCTCCAGGTCATCGACCGCAACCGTGCGCAACTGCGCGTCTGGGAACGCGGCGCCGGGGAAACCCAGGCCTGTGGTACTGGCGCTTGCGCTGCGGCTGTCGCGGCAATCAGTCAGGGGTGGATGGATTCGCCGCTGTTGATCGACCTGCCCGGCGGGCGTCTGTCCATTGAATGGGCAGGCCCTGGCCAACCGGTGCTGATGACCGGTCCGGCAGTGCGTGTATACGAAGGACAAGTGCGTCTTTGAGTGAGCAGAAGCCATGACCGATAAGCCTCAGGTACCCGCCCGACAGTCCGACGAATCAGCGTCCGAGAGCCTGGAGGCGGCAGCGGTTGCCGCGTACCTGGAGGCTCATCCGGACTTCTTCGTCGAGCACGAAGAACTGCTGCCGGCAATGCGCATTCCCCACCGACGCGGTGACACCGTATCGCTGGTCGAACGGCAGATGACCATTCTGCGCGACCGCAACATCGAGATGCGTCATCGCCTCTCGCAGTTGATGGACGTGGCCCGCGACAACGATCGCCTGTTCGACAAGACCCGCCGCCTGATCCTGTCCCTGATGGATGCGGCCAGCCTCGAAGATGTGGTGATCAGCGTTGAAGACAGCCTGCGCCAGGACTTCCAGGTGCCTTTTGTCAGCCTGATCCTGCTGGGTGACAACCCGGCACCGGTCGGCCGCTGGGTCACCCACGCCGACGCGCAAACCGCGATCGGCGGCCTGCTCACCGAAGGCAAAAGCGTCAGCGGCACCCTGCGTGAACATGAACTGGACTTCCTGTTCGGCGAGGAGCAGCGCAAGCAGATCGGCTCCACCGCCGTCGTTGCCATCAGCCATCAAGGCATCCACGGTATTCTGGCGATCGCCAGCCGCGATCCGCAGCACTACAAGAGTTCGGTCGGCACGCTGTTCCTCAGCTACATCGCCGAAGTCATGGGCCGCGTGCTGCCACGGGTCAATAGCTCCCTGCGCTCGGTACGCTGAACATGGAACGACAACTGGACGCTTACTGCGAACACCTGCGCAGTGAGCGACAGGTGTCACCGCACACCCTGTCGGCCTACCGCCGCGACCTCGATAAAGTCCTCGGCTGGTGCATCAAGCAGAACGTCGGCAGTTGGGCCGCACTGGATATCCAGCGCCTGCGCAGCCTGATCGCCCGCCTGCATGCCCAGGGCCAGTCCTCACGCAGCCTCGCCCGCTTGCTCTCGGCAGTGCGCGGGCTCTATCACTATCTCAATCGCGAAGGCCTCTGCGACCACGACCCGGCGACAGGTCTGGCGCCACCAAAAGGCGAACGGCGGCTGCCGAAAACCCTCGATACCGACCGTGCGTTGCAGCTACTGGAAGGTGCGGTCGAGGATGATTTTCTCGCCCGCCGCGATCAAGCCATTCTTGAGCTGTTCTATTCCTCCGGCCTGCGCCTGTCCGAAC
>NZ_QAIU01000443.1:20701-35794 GCF_003061205.1 Pseudomonas sp. HMWF006 | reverse complement strand
GACGTTAATCAACGAAATGCGCCTGCGCGAATATCAGGCGGCAGGTGGCGAGATACCGGCGTTGTCGATTGCGCTGCAAGTGCAGGTTTATGTCAGCTATGCGCAGTTGGGTTTTGGCGTGCTGACCGATACCGCGCAGATCATCAATCTGGTGCGTCAGGTCGCGGCCAGTGAGCAGGCGCTGGCCGTGCGCCAGTCGTCGCTGTCCGGACGGTTGCTGGGCCGCACCGCCACGGCGGCCGGTGTCGGCTTTTCCATCGTCAATATCGGCTTCGATGTTTATGGGCTGACGGTGGCCGAGAATCATGAGCAGCGCTCGCGGTTGTCCGCGCAACTCACGTTCGATATCGCCGCGCTGGGGCTGGACGTGGTCGCGCTGACTGTGGGCGGAACGGCCGGCGCCGCGGCGGCGATTCTGTCTGTGCCGCTGCTCGGGGTCGGGATCGGTGTATCGGCCATTGCCAGCAACCTGGGACAGATCAGCGACAAGGCGACCGCCGTCGGTAACCATTTGCGCGCCATCTACAATGCTTACCAGCACGGCGCCTACACACTCGAACACGGGGTCTTGCAGTTCCCGCCCGAGGCGGTCATCACGCGCCTCGACCTGAAAGCCGATGAAGCGCGATTCGACAGCCAGAAGTTTTACCCCTGGAAGGGCGGTGCGCTCGAGTTACCGCAGTACAACGATGACCCGAAACAGCTGCACCGGGCCGTCGACATTCGCCAGGCACTGGAGCTGCCTGAGGTGATCAGGCTGGGCAATGCCGGTGGTCGTCATACCGTGGTGTTGCCGTGCACACCGATCTGTTACTTCGGTTACGAATACCAGTTGGGAGGTTCGGGCTATGACTATGTGCCATTGCCTGGAGAGCGGGTGACGCCACGTCTCGCGAGTGAGATACGCGGGCCGAACTGGTGGGCATTGACGTCGCTGCCGAAGGTGCTGGGAGAAGTGTTGACTAACAGTTCGAACAACGGCATCCATACCCGATATCCGCAGTTGCGCAACGCAGTGGCAGACAAGCTTGAATATGACAGGCAAGGCAACCGTCAGGTGTATCTGCACAGCACGCCATCGTTCAAGCACATCCTCTACAAGCTGCATCCCTTCTGTAAAACAACGAAAATCAGCGTGCGACTCGACGATCAGGTTCGTCAGTTGGTGGTTCCAGAGCTGCCTAAAGAGTGGCACGCAAAAATCTCCTACGAAATCGTTGCCGCCGCCGGTCAATACCAGCTGCAACTCACCCCCGGATTGGTCGCCGTGAGGTTTCAAGGCAGTGCCAAATGGGTGGTCCGTGCGCCGTGGGTCAATATCGAACGCGTTGTGTTCAACGCTTCGCCTCCGCTGGCGGGCGAGCGTTTATCGGCAGGCCACGATGCTCGCACACTGAGTGTCGACGGTATGCTGGTTATAGGTTTCGACGGCTTGATCGAACTGGCTGACGGCGAGCTGTTCCAGGTCGACTGGCAGGCGCGCCGTTTGCGCCTGGTTTCGGTCACGCTGCAGGACGGGCAAAACACCCTGCAACAGGTTCTGGTTCATCTGCGCAAACGGGCTGGCGAGAGGCGTCTGGCGCAGGGCTATGTGACCCTGAACGGATTCGAAGTGCCCTACAATCCAGCCCGCTCGCCGGTGCTCACTACGGCTTATTACGACACGCGGCAGGAGCGCTTGCTGTTTGCCCGCAATCTGCCTGTCGAGGTCAATCGCGGCCTGGTGTTGGGCGCGGCGACCGCCACTCATGCGTGGTTCTATCACCCTGATCACGGGACGATATGGCAGGTTGATGCGCTGACCGGCACCGTCGTGCGTCGCTATCGTCTGCTCAGCCTTGACCTAGGCACCAGGATTACGAGTTTCACCCAACAGGCGGACGGCAGTCTGCATATCGCGCAGCAGTTGCGTGAGCAGGCATCCGCGAGCAAGGTCGAGACCACACTGACGTTCCAGATCAGCGGACTGAAGGTGACGTTGCTGGATATCAAAATGTGGTCGCCCGGCCTTGAGGGCTCCAGCCTCAAGCCCGAAGACGGAAGCAGAATCTCTTTTCTGCGGCACCGTCTGAAAAAGGCTCGCCCTTTCGCGGACGGAACGCCAGGCATGGCATCGGCGATCAGCATTTGGTCATACACTCCCTTTGTTCACGCGCACGCTTACTCTTTTGACGTGTTGCTGGAGCGCGCCTGGATTGCCACCGGCCATGAGCGATACTTTCGCGCGCAACACGGCAGTGCGCCTGACATGGTCATGCTCATGCCCAAGGTAACGGATCCGGAAGCCGCGCTGATTTTTTACAGTAAAGACACTCAGACGCTCAGTCATGGCATCGAACTCAGAACCGATTACTTCTTCAATCAGGTCATCGCGAAGGACATCGTCGAGGTCACCCGGGCAGGGGATCGTTATATTGCCACCCGCGCCGATGGCCGGCTTTTCGAGATCGACTTGAGCGCCAAAGCCAATAACTGGCAGTCCGAAATCGACGAGCACGTGTTGAAGTTCTTCGGTTTGGGGCAGCACTGGCTGCAACGCAATCCTGATTGGCTGAGCGCCCTACCGGCGTTGGCCAAGGCCTATAAATCGGAACCGTTTCCGATCCTCGGCCTGACCGGTGCATCCGGCGATGCGTTGCTGGCGGTGTGGTGTATGGGGGAGAAGGTTGTGCTGGCCCGTGGCAGCGAGCGCAAGGAGTTCGCCTTGCTGGGGCGGACTCCGGATGAGCAGGCCGTTTGGCTGCTGGACGTTGCCGCAGGGCAAATCCTGCGCCAGCCGCTGATGCCGCTCGATGCACTGCGCAAGGTGTTTGGTGACGGTCAGCGGCTGCTGCATCCCGACTTATTGCCAAACGCGGAAAAAGTCTGGCCGAAATGGACATTCAGTCAGGTGTCGGCCGATGGCGAAGGTTTGGTGGGCCGCACTCGCGAAGGGGTGAATCTGCAACTGCGCGATCATCAGCCCGCGCGCATCGTCGGTGTCGAGAATGCCTGGTCGTACGTGTATAGCGAATCACCCGAGGCATTGCGGGCTCGCTTGAGAGCGCTGGTGCACGAGCAGCCCCACGCCGCGTTTTTGCCCTTGGGCAGTGTTCCGGATCGCTACAAGTATTACGTGCCGGCACTGGATCGCGTTTTCGAGATTGCGGGACGAGCCGATGGGCAGTACCCGCAGTTTCTGGGAACCCTCAACGAGACGGTGCCGATGCTTTTCGATCCGGTGGACGGGTTGATCTTCAGTCGCGGATCCGCGGAGGATCTCTGGCTGCCAGGCAGTTACGCCCATCGTGAAGGTGACGTGTTGTCGCTTGAAGTGAACGACGAAGTAACGGATTGGCTGCCAATGTTGCCTGATGGGGTCGACAAGTTGATTCTGACTTTCGGCGCGCAGGCCGCCCGTTATCGGCTATCGGAACCCGTCTGGCAGCGCCTCGATTGTATTGTGGTCAATCCACGGCGTAGCTCCGGGCTCGAGATGCCGCGAGCAGACTTATTGACTCTGGATTTACCTGAAGCCGGACATCTGCTGATGTCCCGGGTCGCCGGGCATCTGGTACTCAGTGACCCGGACAATGCCCACAGCTTGATAGTGCGGGGCGTCGATCCGCAGGATGGCGAGTCGCCAATGCCCATGGCCCTGGCCGTCACCATTGAAGGCAAACAGTGCACGTTGAGCATTGAACAGTGGCTGCAGGCTTACTCACGGGCACAGGGCGATGAAGCCATTGTTACGCTGGGCGCGGTGATCAAAGAAATAATCTGATTTATAAATCAAAATTTAAATGGCAGGGCCGCCAACAGATTATTGGCGGCTCTTTTGTTTTTAAAGTTATCGGTTGTCAGGCAATAGTTATTGTTTGTTGGGGTTGTCGGTTGTGCGTAACAGACGGTCTATAAATGTCCATGTGTCTGCTGACATGGACGCTTGCAATTGGCGACGCACGATAATATTTGAATGTAATCCGGTTTGAGCCTGAAGTTGATGATAGTTAGCGTGTTGGCTCAATTATCTCGTTGAGACCCGGTTCATGAAGAGTAATAAAACATCCGAGGATAAAGAGTTTGATTTTGCCAGTCTGTTTGATCTGGCCGATCTTAAAAAGGCTCTTGAACTGCAAGCCGACAACCAACTGAGTGATGCCGTACTGCGTTTTTACAGCGCTTGTGTCGACCCCCAAAACTCCGCACGAATACTTGAACCGCTGGCCCTGCTGCGTCAGACCCTGGCCCTGCTGCTGGCGCCGGGGCGAGTAAAGCGCGGTACGGAACAGCCTGTCACGAATGACCGGCTAACGAATATCTACCATCAGGTCGAACACTTCGAATCCCGTGTTCAGTCGAGTGCTGCGCTGCTCAAAACCGCGCCGACGCCTGTTGCGAAAACGCTGCACTTTGTCTGGCTCGGTGGTGGTGTCGGTGACATACAGCGCGATTACCTCTACGTCTGGCGCCAGGTGCTTGCCGGGCAAGGTTATGCACTCAATCTCTGGTATGACAGTGATGCACTGCTGGCCCACCAGACCAACAAGTTGATTGTCGAGGCGGCCAAGGCCGACGCGCTCGCACAGGTTGGTGAAAAAGTCATTGATGAAAGTGCGTTGGCCACTCTCTACGAAGAGCGCGCGATCGTCTTGAAGCAGCAAATGTACGCCCACATCAATGCTGCCGTTGAAGGCGGCGAGTCGGCTGATGAAGCACGCATCGCGTTGTTGGTCGAGGCCTACGGTCAGGACCGTGCCACGTTGCAACTGCTCAGGGAGCGCAATCGTGACAGCGTGCAGGCACTCGCGGGAGCGGACCTGCAGTTGCGCGATCTTGATGTCGGCGAAGAACCGCTGCAATTGCAAGACATCTACGAACGCGAGACCCGTTTGCGCGGCAATCTGGCGGCGGCGTCCGATGTGGTGCGTGCCGAGGTCCTGTACCGCGAAGGTGGCAGTTACGCCGATGTGGATAACCTGCCACCGCTGCGAAAGCATCTCGCCGGTGTTGACATGGGCAGCCTTCAACCGCCGGCCCGCGCCGGCGTCTTGCAACTGATGCTCGATCACAATCCGCACTGGATGCCCGGACGTCAGGCGCTGCGTCAGCGCTATACGCATTATCTGGAACAGATCCCTCTCGAGCACCGTTCGACAATCGAAACCTTCGCCAAAAGCCATCCCGCCATGGGCGAGGTGTTTCAGCCTCCGGCAGATCGGCTGGTCCGACCTTTTGCGCTGAGGGCTGTTGCTGAAGGGGGGTCGATGAGCAATGCATTTTTGATGGCTCACCCCGGCGCAGCGATGTTGCAATCGCTGATCAAGCGATTGCGCTTGAGCTATGACTTGATTGATGCCACGGCCCGTTTAGCGGTGCAGCGAAGAGTTGCGTTGAGTGACAGCGAGCGTATGTCAGAGCTGGCAAATGAGGCGTTAGAGAAATTCTATGGCCCTCTGGGCGAACTGCCCGCAGAGCAGGAAATTTTTGCAGCGTATCTGGCCCGTGCAGCAGCCTGTCACTTCAGTGACGGCATTCGCCTGCAAAGCGAACTGACCATCTACCTGACCGGACCCGGCGCCATGCGCGACAGCATGGGCGATTACGAAAGAACTCACTTTACCCCTGTGGATGCGCAGGTGTTTCGCGCGGATACGCCTATCTCTGCCCTTGGGACAATCAATCGCGATACCGAAGAGGAGCAGGACCACTCCTGGAAAGACAACGAAACCGATCCTGAGCAATGGCTCAAGACAGAGCGCCAGCGCTGGAGTAGCGGTGAATATAAAACCCGTTATGCGGGTGATATCGGGCAGTTGCTCAAGGGCTCGACCCTGGTGTTTGAACAGGGATGGCCAAAAATCGAAGGCCGCACCGTATTGCTGACGGACGTCTTGCAGCACCTGGTCGATACCCTTGGCGAGCCGTTTATCAGTGCGATGCGCCTTGGTCATGATGGCCCTGTCAACTTTGAGCATCCATTGCCGTTGAGTTACGCCGAACGCCAGCTGATCAGGCAACAGCCAGCCAGTGCGCTGCCTCCGCCGTTTCTCAGTGTCGCCAATACGCAAACGCTGGGGCTGGATGAAGTGCTGGTCGGGATGGGCCGTGGTGAGCTCAGTCTTGACGAGATTACCCCGTTGCAACGACTGGCCCTCGGCGCACTGATTGGAGCCGATTCGCTGCACGGTCAGGCGTTCCTGGCGCTCACGGGGGAGCTGGACAACCTCGCCAACCAGGTTCGTGATCTGGGGGTTTCCAATCGTTACGCGGTCATCGAGCGACATCTGTATCAGCGACAGGATCGGGCGTTCCTGAACGGTCTGGCGGCTGACCTGTTGCCAACCAGCGCCGTGGGGGCACTGGCGCTGAAGAAAAGCGCCTTGAAGAATGCGCACACCCAGCGCCAGTGGGGGCGGCAGGTCGGGCAGATCCAACACGTCGCCACACTTGAACATCGCATGCAGATCAACGAGCAAACCGATCGCCTGCTCGGTTCGTTCGACTTCGGCAGTTTCGCAGCGGTGCCTCAGGATTTCTTGCTCGGTGGTCGCGGCGAGGCCATTGGCGGGCGGTGTTACCCATTGGCGTTGCTGATGAGCGCGGCCCTTACCGAGGGCAGCCCAGCCCTCCGGCAATTACGCGAACGCTTTTTTCTGGCGGTGATCGAGCCAGGGAAGAACGATTCGATCGCTTTCAAGCACGCGGTGGAGGAACTGCGCGGTATCGCACTGAGTGACGTCGGTACGCCGCTGGGCCATGCCGACCTCACGCAAATCAGCGCCGCTCTGGAGAGTCGCAGCGGCCCCCGGATGTTGATGCTCAACTCGGACAACCATTCGATGCTCGCGGCTAAAACCGTGGCGGGAGGGGTGACCACTTATCACTTCTATGATCCCAACTTTGGCCTGTTCGGGTTCAGCGACGCCATCCAGTTCCAGCAAGCGCTCGAGCATTTTTTCGTGCGTCAGAAGATGGCCGGTTATTACGCAGCTTACGGTGACGAAACGCGGCCACAGTTCAATCTGGCAGAGCTGCACGCCGAGCGGATCTCATCCTGGCCATTGTCCGGCGCGATAACGGCGGGCACATTGTTGAGTAATGAACCGTTGCCGGAACAACCGGAAGGCAGCCTTCGCCAGCGTCTTAATAGCGCGCACGGCCGATCGCTGATCGAAAACGCCCACCTGGGCGCGAGCCTGCTCGGGCTGGACAGCCATTGGTGGGGCCAGGAGATCGCCGCCGCCACAGCGGCCTTGCAAAAACTGCACGCCGGGGCGACGCCTTTGGTGCCGTTGTTCGAAACGCTGCAAGTGACGCCTGAAGGCTCATACCGACTGAGTCTCATCAATCCGTCAAATCCTGAGCAGGTGGTCGAGGTGCTCAGTGAGGATCACCGTCTGTTGCGCATCAAAACCTGGTTGTCCGGGCAGTTCTCAACCTTGGCGCGCAAACCGCAGCGGACCGCTGGTGGGGTGGATCCCACCGAAGCCGGCAGTGTGCATACCCTCAACGCCGGCTTCACTCTTCAGGCCTTGATGAACACATTGCGCGGACGGGAAGGGGAGGCGCGCGCACTGACCACGGCTGTGCGTCTGCATGGCTACGTCAACTATGCACAGTTGGTGCATGGCAACGTGGTGGATGTCGTGGGGCTGATTCGCCTGGTGCGCACGGCGCTGAATGAGCAAAAGGTCATTGCCCGCACCGTTGGGCCGGTGGTCAGCGAAGCGCTGGGTCACGCTGCCAATGAAGGTGTCGGCGCTGTGCTGGGGCTGGCCAACGTTGGTTTTGATGTCTACCAGTTGGCGACCGCTGAAGATGAGGTCGAGAAGGCACAGTTCGGCACCCAACTGGCCTTTGACTCAGCCAGCCTGGCCTTGACGGCGGGGGGGATCGGAGCGGCACTGGCCGGCGCCTCAACCGCTGCGGCGGTGCTCGGGGGCGCGGGGGTCATCCTCGGTGGTCTGGCGGTCGGGTTCGCTGCGCTCGCCCAGGGCTTTACCGGCATTGCACGTGATGCGGAGGCCGTCGGTAACTTCTTCGCGGACATGGAACATGCGTATCGCGGGGTCGGCTTTCACTTCGACGCCCGCCTGGGCGCCTGGACTGTGCCGCCTGCGCTGCTGGTCAAAAGCATTGATCTGGCCAATGGCAAACTGCGCCTCGACAGTCCCAAACTCTACCCTTTGCGTGATCACATCGGCGTGACGGACTACGACCTCGACTACGACCGGGCGATTGATATCCGTCAGCAGTTAAAACTGCCGGGCGAGATCGTGTTTACCCCTCCAGCCAAACAGACCATCGTCTTGCCATGTACGCCGCAGACTTGCTATGGCTATGAATACAAGGCCCTGCCATTTGGCAACCTGCGCGACGACCGCGGTTTCGATACGGCGCGACGTCTGGAAAAAAAGAACAAGAACGGCAATTGGCTGTTTCGTTTTTCGTTTTATTCCTTTCCTTGCGAATACATCCTGCATCGGTTGTATGCCGACTATCGCCAGACTGTCATCGAGGTGCAGCTGGATGCCGTCGAACGGGGCCTGGTGGCGCCGTCGCTGCCGAGTATCTGGGAGGGCAAGGTGTCCTACCGTATTTGCGGAGCCGACGCTTCATGCACATTGGCGCTGAGCCGCGGTTATGACATCGAATTGCAAGCGCCGAGCGGCACCCGATGCAGCTGGGTGCTGGAGGCCGGATGGGCGCGTGTGACGGATATCCGCGTCGAACTCGGCGAGTTGTACATCGGCAATGTGCACCTGAAGCTGTCCGGCCGTGGTCGACATACGCTGCGCTTGCGTATAGCCGATCAGCAATTGTTCCAGGTTGATCAGGTCAGGCGTCAGCTGGCGATCATCGAACAGAGTGCGCCTGCCGGGCTGGATGAGCAGGCGTTGCTGACGCACTACAAGATGTTGGCCAACGAGCATCGTTTGCTGCTGCCCTACACGCCGATTCATCAGTGGCCAATCCCGTTCGAATCACCGCAACAACCCCGGTACGTCACAGGGTGGTATGACGCGCACGAAGAGCGCTTTCTCTATATTCGCAACGAAGGCGCCGGGGAAACCGATGAGGCCCAGCTGGCGCTGGTGGTCAACGGTTATGCGTACTTTTACGTGGCGGACAGCTACGACATCTGGCAGGTCGATACGCTCAGCGGACTGATCAAACATCGCTTCCGTGTATTGCTGGAGGGGGACAGTCTGCTCGACAAATTCCAGGTCGATGCCCACGGCGTGATTCATTTTGTGCAAACGGTCAGCGCTGCCCATGCCCCGCGTGAATTCGGTTACCTGATCCACGACGGACAGTTATTGCTCGGTTCGGTGACTTACGGTCAGCATCGCGAGTTGCAAGCCACCGTGTTTGCCAGCGATACGCTGGTCGATTGGCCCTCGGTGCTGGGCAATTACCTGATCGCCCGTTCCCATCCCGAAAAAGATGGCGTGACTACGGTGGAGTGGCAACCGGCGGCCTATGTTTCCGTGTGTTGGGCATTCGATCCGGGCAAGCGCGATATGGTCTGGATCCGCAGCGCCGATCGACTGCTGATTCATCCCCAGCCGCTGCCTCGTCATGCCCGCGGCTGGAAAGACTCTATCAAGCACCTCGGCGACTTGATGCTGATGCCGATGACGGACACCGCCGATGTGTTTTTCATCTACAACCGCATCGACCAGACGCTTTGCCGGCAGGAGCGAACCGTGAGGCAGGGCCAGGCGCAATGGTCGAAACGCTGGATCGAGCCGGCAGGACTGACGCAGGTGGTGGCTGTTGACGGGGGGTATCTGCTACTCGATGACGAGGGGCGTTTCTTCAATCTGACCGCGCAAGGCGATGTGCTGCTGGCTGGCCTCGATGAGCGATGGCTGCAGGATCGAGCGCAATGGTGGCTGGCGCTGGAATCAATCGCCAAACGTTATGCGGCGAACGGTTTTGCGATTGTCGGGTTACGCAACGTCGCCGGTGACGGCAACCTGTCGGCCTGGTTTGTGAACAACCGCTTGCTGCTGTGCGATATGGGGCGCGACAAGGAAGTACGTTTGCTCGGCGTCACACCCGATAACCAGGCGTGCTGGGTGTTTGACCTCTCGAGCGGAGCGATCTGGAGCCAGCCACTCATGGATCCGCAGAATCTTGAGCGGGCTTTTGGCGCAGGTGCGCAGTTGTTGCACGCCGACGCTCTGCCTGCACCTGTGCCGGAATGGGCTGACTGGCGATTTGCCGAGGTGCGCGTCGACGGCTCGGGGTTAGCTGGCACTACGGTGGAAGGCGTATTGCTGAACCTTCGCTATCAGGAGTCTGAAGTCATCAGTGGGGTCAATCGACATTGGGTCACTGCGCAGGGCGGTCCGCTGCTCGAACGCCTGCAAACCTTGTTGAACGACGTCGATCACGAAGATTTCGTTTTCGTCGAGTCTGGTCCGGACAGTCTGCAATGGTATGACGTGCAGGGTGCCAGGCTGGTGCGCGTTGTCGGCAAAGCGCTGCCTTTGGATGCTGTTCTGCTCGGTACACAGCATCAGCCATCCCGCGAGGGGGCAACCACGGTATTGCTCCACGAGCCTGCTGCGGGCACGGTGCAGACCTATCCGGGCATGCACGGCCTTGGGCGATTCAACTACTTCCAGCGCAACGCTCAGGTGGTGACCATTGAGGCGCAGGACCGTGTGGATGATCTGTTGCCGCTGATTCCCGATGACGTCTCTTTGATGGTTCTGCGGCTGGGGCAGGGGCATGTGACCTGCAGGCTATCGCGGGCCGCCTGGCGCAGGCTTGATTCGCTGATCATTGATTGCCGGCACGCGTCGGGTGAAGTGCCAGCGGTGCCTGGCAAGTTGATCTGGGAGTTCGATGCGCCGGAAAAACTGCTCTTCGAAATCGTCCGGGAACATCTGCTGATCATTGATCCGGACAGTGAGCATTGCCTGATCTTGCGTGATGTCTGTTCTGCTGACGAGGCGTTGCGCGGCGAGGTTTTCCTCGCGTTCAATCACCAGCATTCCCATGCGGTATCGACGTGGGTGCAACGTTTGCAGGCTGGTGAAGGGCGTTCGAAAAGCATGACGCTGCAGGATCTGACGGCGGTACCGGCGATCGCCGCGTAAGGCCGTCCGACAGCAAAACGCCGCGAACCCTGTCGTTCGCGGCGTTTTGTTGTGCACCCGTTATCCGCGATCCCGGCCGTCAGGGCACCAGATAACCCTTTATACCGGTGAAGATAATCTGTGCCGCCAAGGCACAGACAAACAAGCCCATCAGCCGACTGACAATCTGCAAACCCTGATCGCCGAGGATCCGCTCGATGCGGTTCGACAGGTAGAGCACCACGCCCACGGTGAAGCTGGCCAGTGCGATGCTCATGATCGCGGTGAGTTTGTCGTCCCAGTGTGGCTGGCTGACGCCCATGACCAGCAAAGCACCGATGGTGCCGGGGCCGACCGTCAACGGAATGGTCAGCGGCACGATGGTCACGTCCTGCTGTACGTTATCGGCCTGCACCGCCGGTTTTCCCTGTGCCATGCCCAGTGCCGAAATGAACAGCACACTGCCGGCACCTATGCGAAAAGCATCCACGGTGATGCCGAACACATCGAAAATCACCCGCCCGAACAGATACAGCAACACGCTGGAGACCAGCGTCGCCAACGCCACCTTCCAGGCCAGGCGCCGTTGTTCCTTGCGCGAATAACCACGGGTCAGGCTGATGAAACAGGACAATACGAAGAACGGGCTGTAGAGCACCAGCATCTTCAGGTAAACGCTGAACAGCACATGGAGCATGGTGTCGGCTCGCGGCAGGAGAGTGTGGGGATGGAGTCTATCAGTCGAGCAGCGATTGAGGCGTGACAGAGCTCATGGCAGCGCAGGCCGCGGTGGTGTCCGTCTCGCCCAGGTCACCGGGTGCACTCGAGCGTCGATTGCATCCCGCCAACGGGCGATTCAGAAGGTCGACGCCGTTCGGTTCTGCTGATCACGCTGGGCAACCCAATGCTCGATCAACTCGCGCAACTGCGATAACTCGACGGGTTTGGACATGTGCCCATCCATGCCGGCCTGACGTGCGCGTTCTTTGTGTTCGGCGAGGATGTGCGCCGTCAGCGCGACGATCGGCGTGCGGATGCGCTGGTTGCTGACCTCCCAGGCGCGCAGTTGCTGGGTCGCGGAGAAACCATCGAGAATCGGCATTTCGCAGTCCATCAACACCAGATCGTAACGTTGGGCTTTCATCGCCTGCAGGGCTTCTTCGCCGTTGCTGGCGGTGTCCGGTTGCAGGTTGAGTTTGCCGAGCATGCCGCGAATCACTTTGGTCGAGATGGTGTTGTCTTCGGCGACAAGGATGCGGAAATCGCTCGGCACCTTGGCTGCCGTAGACGGCGTCACCACTTGCGGCTGGAACACCACCTGGCCCTTGTTGCGCTGGTTCAACTCGTCGGCGAGCGTGGTCTTGAGCGTATAGCCGGCCACCGGTTTGGCGAGAATGCGCTTGATCCCGGAGTTGCGCGCGATGATCTTGCTCGGCGCGTTGCTGATGCCGGTGAGCATGATCAGCAGGATGTCGTGGTTCAGGCTCGGGTCTTCCTTGATCTTCGCGGCCAGTTGCATGCCGGTCATGCCGGGCATGTTCTGATCGAGCAGCACCACATCGAAATAGTCGCGCAGGTGCGCCTTGGTCCGCAGCAGCGCCAGCGCTTCCTTGCCCGACGGCACGGCACTGACGTTCAGGCCCCAGGCGCTGCATTGCTGCACCAGCACTTTGCGGCAGGTGTCGTTGTCGTCGACCACCAGCACGCGGGCGCCTTGCAACGGGCTGTCGAGATCGGAAGTCGGGTGTTCGAGGCGATCTGGATCGAGCGGCAAGGTCAGCCACAACGTGCTGCCCTGACTGGCGCCGCTCTTGATGCCGAATTCGCCGTGCATCAGGCGGATCAGTTGCCGTGCGATCACCAGTCCGAGGTTGCCGCCCAGGCGGTTGGCCGAGAGGAAATGCTTGCTGTGCAGTTCGGCGTGCATCAGCGCTTCGCGTTCCTCCGGCTCCATCGGCTGGCCGCTGTCCTGCACGGCGATGCGCAGGCGCGGTTTGACACTGCGCTCGTCGAGGGCGACGACGATCAGCACTTCGCCTTCGTCGGTTTTCTTCAGGGCGTTTTCCAGCAGGCTCAGCAGCGTCTGGCGCAAGCGGGTCGGGTCACCGCTGATCACGCGCGGCACCTGCGGCTGAATGAAGCTGATCAGCTCGACGTTCTGCTGTTCGGCCTTGGCGCGGTAGATGCTCAGGCAATCGTCGATCAGGGCGTTGAGGTCGAACTGTACGTCGTCCAGTTCGATCTGCCCGGATTCGAGCTTGGAGATGTCGAGAATCTCGTTGATCAGCGTCAGCAGTTCGTTGCCGGCGCTGTGGATGGTCTGCACGTAATCGCGTTGTTTGACCGACAGCGGGGTGCCCAGCAGCAGCTCGGTCATGCCCAGTACGCCGTTCATCGGGGTGCGGATTTCGTGGCTGATCTTGGCGAGGAATTCGGCCTTGGCGTTGATCTCGGCATTGCTCGCGGCGAGGTCGCGGCTGATGCTGAAACGGCTTTCGGTGATGCTGCGCTGGCGCTCGCCCAGGGCAATGCTCATCAACAGGCCGCTGACGCAAATGAACGCCATCAGCGTCATTATCAAGCCTTGCGGTGCAACCAGGGTCAACCCGAGCAGCGCCGGCAGAATGATCAGCGTGCCGATGTTGAACACCACCATTGCCGCGACAAACAGCCGCGCCGGACGATAACCCTTCTGCCAGTGATAGACCGCCACGAACAGCATGCTCAGGCCGGCCAGGGCCACCAGCGCATAGGTGATGATGTTCAGCGGCAGGGTGTTGACGAACAACAGCAACAGGCTGCAGGTCACGATGAACAGAATGTCGCCCAGCAGCAGTTTGTTCAGCGGGTGCGGACCGAGCGGGGCGAAGAAGCGCAAGGCGAACATCAGCCCGGCCGGGGCGGTCAGCAATAGCGCGAGGTAGGCGCCCGGGGTCTGGATCGCATGCCAGTTCGGCAACCAGGGACCAGCGAGGTTGAGCAGCAACAACAGGCTGAGCGCCAGCAGAGCTTCGCAAATGGCCAGCCACAGGCTGCTGCGCGAACGGGAATAGGCGTAGCGCACCAGGTTGTGCAGCAACAACATGCCGAGGCAGCCGAACAGCAGGCCGAAAATCAATGTCTGGTTATGGTTGGCCGCACTCATCACGGCTGATTGCAGCGTGATATGCGGGCGTAACTGGTGGTCGGACACCATCCGCAGGTAGATATCGAGAGGCTTGTTGCTCTGGGGCAGCGGCAGCATGAAGTCGCTGCTCGGCAATGGCCGTTCAGCCTGGGGCTGGCGGGTGCCGGTGTCGCGTTGCTCGATCAGCTGGTCGCCGTCCAGCACATAGAGATTGAGGTGCGACAGGTCCGGGGCAAAGATGCGCAGCACCTGTTCGTGTTTGCCCGGCGCCAGTTTGAAACGCAGCCACAGTGCGCCATCGGGCTCGGCGGCCGTGAGGCGGTCCAGTTCGATGGGGCTGAATTGATTGGTGTAGCGAGCCGAGCGAATGTCGCTCAGTTGCAGATTGCCCTGGTCGTCGAGCAATACCGACCAGCCACTGCCTTGCGCGGCCTGGGCCGGGAGCATGCAGAGCAAGGTCAGCAACGTGACGGTGAAACTTATGGCAATCCTGAGCCAGCGCACGGCGAAATCCCTTCGTAGGTTGATGCCAGAATATAACGATGCGCGACGGCGGAACAGCCCGGCAAGGAACGGCATTCCCCGCCGGGCGTGATGTGCAGCTTATTCCTGGGTTTCGCCACGTTCACGGGCAATGGCGCGGTAGCCAATGTCCTTGCGGTAGAAGCAACCTTCCCAGTCGATCGCCGCCGCCAGTTTGTAGGCCTGCTGCTGGGCG
Source organism: Pseudomonas sp. HMWF006 (assembly GCF_003061205.1). Lineage (NCBI taxonomy): Bacteria > Pseudomonadati > Pseudomonadota > Gammaproteobacteria > Pseudomonadales > Pseudomonadaceae > Pseudomonas > Pseudomonas sp. HMWF006. The sequence continues at coordinate 20,874 of NZ_QAIU01000443.1, read as the reverse complement.
TCGCTCACGCTGGCGCCCATGGCGGTGGCGCAGAGTACGCGACCACCGGCGGTGACCACGTTGCCGTCTTTCAGCGCGGTGCCGGCATGGAAGACTTTGCCTTCCAGGCTGGCGGCGGTGTCCAGACCGTTGATCGCTGCGCCCTTGGCGTAGTCGCCCGGGTAGCCGCCAGC
>NZ_QAIU01000443.1:14805-20686 GCF_003061205.1 Pseudomonas sp. HMWF006 | reverse complement strand
ACGATGCCGACGCTCGGACGTGGGTCCCACTGTGCTTCAACCTTGTCCAGCGCTTGCGCCAGAGCGGCTTCGACCAGCAGCACCAGGCTCGACTGCAGACGCAGCATCACCGGTTGGGTTTCCGGATCGCCGAAGCGGCAGTTGAACTCGATGACCTTCGGATTGCCGGCCTTGTCGATCATCAGACCGGCATACAGGAAACCGGTGTAGACGTTGCCTTCCTCAGCCATGCCGCGCACGGTCGGCCAGATCACCAGATCCATCACGCGCTGGTGCACGTCAGCGGTGACCACCGGGGCAGGGGAGTAGGCACCCATGCCGCCAGTGTTCGGGCCGCTGTCGCCGTCGCCGACACGTTTGTGGTCCTGGCTGGTGGCCATCGGCAGGACGTTCTTGCCGTCGACCATGACGATGAACGAGGCTTCTTCGCCGTCGAGGAATTCTTCGATGACTACGCGGGAACCGGCGTCGCCGAACGCGTTGCCGGCGAGCATGTCACGCACCGCGTCTTCGGCTTCGGCCAGGGTCATGGCAACGATCACGCCTTTACCGGCGGCCAGGCCATCGGCCTTGATCACGATCGGTGCGCCTTTCTCCCGCAGATAGGCCAGGGCCGGCTCGATCTCGGTGAAGTTCTGGTAGTCGGCCGTCGGGATCTTGTGACGGGCGAGGAAGTCCTTGGTGAAGGCTTTCGAACCTTCCAGCTGTGCAGCGCCGGCGGTCGGACCGAAGCAGTCCAGGCCACGGGAGCGGAACAGATCGACCACACCCGCCACCAGTGGCACTTCCGGACCAACGATGGTCAGGGAAACGTTTTTCTCGGCGAAGTCGGCCAGTTGCTCAAGGGCCAGTACGTCGATGGCGACGTTTTCGCACTTGGCTTCAATCGCGGTACCGGCGTTGCCCGGCGCGACAAAAACCTTCTGCACACGCGGATCCTGAGCCACTTTCCAGGCCAGGGCGTGTTCACGGCCACCGCTGCCAATGATCAAAATGTTCAAAGAAAGACTCCTTCGGAGAAGCTGCAAGCTACAAGCTGCAAGTGAAAGCCCATGGGGGCTTCTCAGATGCAACTTGTGGCTTTGAATTAGTGTGGCTGCCAGTTGCAAGTAGAACGACGAGTGTCCGCTTTTTCTTGCAGCTTGCAGCTTGAGGCTTGTAGCTGCCGCAACTCAGTGACGGAAGTGGCGCATGCCGGTGAAAACCATCGCAATCCCTGCCTCATCGGCAGCGGCAATCACTTCAGCATCACGCATCGAGCCGCCCGGCTGGATCACCGCCGTGATACCGACCTTGGCCGCGTTGTCCAGACCGTCGCGGAACGGGAAGAACGCGTCCGATGCCATCACCGAACCAGCCACTTGCAGACCGGCGTGTTCAGCCTTGATCGCGGCGATACGTGCCGAGTTGACGCGGCTCATCTGGCCGGCGCCGACGCCGATGGTCTGACGGTTCTTGGCGTAGACGATGGCGTTGGACTTAACGTACTTGGCCACTTTCCAGGCGAAGATCAGGTCGTTGATTTCCTGTTCGGTCGGGGCGCGCTTGGTCACGACCTTCAGCTCATCGGCGCCGATCATGCCGATGTCGCGGCTCTGTACCAGCAGGCCACCGTTGACGCGCTTGTAGTCCCACGCCGGAGCGCGGTCAGCCGACCACTCGCCGCAGGCCAGCAGGCGCACGTTGGCTTTGGCCGCGACGATGGCGCGGGCTTCTTCGCTCACGCTTGGGGCGATGATCACTTCCACGAACTGACGCTCGACGATGGCCTTGGCGGTCTCGGCATCCAGCTCACGGTTGAAGGCGATGATGCCGCCGAAGGCTGATTCGGTGTCGGTGGCGTAGGCCAGTTCGTAGGCCTGACGGATGCCGCCCTCGGCGTCCGGGCTCACGGCCACGCCGCACGGGTTGGCGTGCTTGACGATCACGCAGGCCGGTTTGACGAAGCTCTTCACGCATTCCAGCGCGGCGTCGGTGTCGGCCACGTTGTTGTACGACAGCTCTTTGCCCTGCAGTTGGGTCGCGGTGGCAATGCCGACTTCGGCAGGCTTGGCTTCCACGTAGAACGCCGCGCTCTGGTGCGGGTTCTCGCCGTAGCGCATTTCCTGAGCCTTGATGAACTGGCTGTTGAAGGTGCGCGGGAATTCGCTGCGACCTTCGGTGCTCAGCACGTCGGCAGCCTGATTCACGGTGCCCATGTAGTTGGCGATCATGCCGTCGTAGGCGGCGGTGTGTTCGAATGCCTTGAGCATCAGGTCGAAACGCTGCGCGTAGGTCAGGCCGCCGGCCTTGAGGTTTTGCAGAACGTTGGCGTAATCGCTGGCATTCACCACGATCGCCACGTCTTTATGGTTTTTCGCTGCCGAACGAACCATGGTCGGGCCGCCGATGTCGATGTTCTCGATCGCGGTCGGCAAGTCGCAGCCTGGTTTGTTGATGGTGGCTTCGAACGGGTAGAGGTTAACGGCAACCAGGTCGATCGGCTTGATACCGTGCTCGTTCATGATCGCGTCGTCGATCCCGCGACGACCGAGGATCCCGCCATGGATTTTCGGGTGCAGGGTTTTCACCCGACCGTCCATCATCTCAGCGAAACCGGTGTAATCCGCGACTTCCACTGCGGCAACACCGTTGTCGCGCAGCAGCTTGAACGTCCCGCCGGTGGAGAGGATCTCGACGCCCAGAGCTTCGAGCTCCCTGGCGAATTCGAGGATCCCGGTCTTGTCGGAAACGCTGATCAAGGCGCGGCGGATCGGCAGGCGGGTAGTCTGGTCGGTCATCTCAATTTCCATCAAAAGCAAAGGAAGTCAGCAAAAAAGGCGACCGGTTTTACGCGGGCGCCTTTCTGGTTTGATTGAATGCTTACAGCAGATCGTACTGCTTGAGTTTCTTGCGCAGCGTGCCGCGGTTGAGTCCGAGCAGCTCACTGGCCTTGGTCTGGTTGCCCTTGACGTAGTTCATCACGCTTTCGAGCAGGGGAGCCTCGACTTCGGAGAGCACCAGGTTGTACACATCCGTGACGGACGCGCCCTCAAGGTGGGCGAAATAATTGTGCAGCGCCTTCTCGACACTCCCGCGAAGGGTCTGGCCTTCTTCGCTCGGGGTATTGAGGTGCTGTTTCAAATTCACGTTGTCGCTCACGGGTGTTGTTCCACTCACTAAAGTCTCGGTCATCATCGTCATGCGGCCACCCCTTCTTCGTCCCCTGTCAGGCTCTTGTAACGCTCGGCGAAAAACTCCCGAACGTTGGCGCATTGTGTTTCCGTACCATCCAAACGATTGAAGTGGGCGCGAAACTCCTTGGCGCCCGGCAAGGTTGCGAGATACCAGCCCACATGCTTGCGGGCAATACGGACGCCCATCACATCCCCATAGAAGGCGTGAAGTGCGGCCAGATGCTCCAGCAGGATGTGTTCCACTTCGATCAGCTCCGGTGCCGGCAATTTCTCGCCGGTACGCAGGAAGTGGTCGATCTCACGAAAAATCCATGGCCGCCCCTGGGCGGCACGGCCTATCAACAGGCCATCGGCACCGGTCGCGTCGAGCACGTAACGGGCCTTTTCCGGCGAAACGATGTCGCCATTGGCAAACACCGGAATCGACACGGCCTGCTTGATCGCGGCAATCGTGTCGTACTCGGCTTCACCGGTATACAGATCGGCGCGAGTGCGGCCATGCACTGCCAGCGCGGTGATCCCGGCCTGCTCGGCGATCTTCGCCACGGTCAAGCCGTTCTTGTTGTCGCGATCCCATCCGGTGCGGATCTTCAGGGTGACCGGCACATCGACCGCAGCCACCACGGCCTGCAGGATCTCGGTCACCAGTGCTTCATCTTTCAGTAACGCGGAGCCGGCGGCCTTGTTGCAGACCTTCTTTGCCGGGCAACCCATGTTGATATCAATAATCTGTGCGCCCAGCTCGACGTTGGCCCGGGCCGCCTCCGCCAGCATCTGCGCGTCGCCACCGGCAATCTGTACCGAGCGTGGCTCGGGATCGCCTTCGTGGATCATGCGCATGCGCGACTTGCGGGTGTTCCACAGGCTCATGTCACTGGTGACCATTTCCGAGACTACAAGCCCTGCGCCCAAACGCTTGCACAGCTGACGAAAGGGCTGGTCGGTGACCCCCGCCATCGGGGCGAGAATCAAGCCGTTCTGCAATGTGTATGGGCCGATGCGTACCGCCGACATAGGACTTCCCTGAAGTGGGGCCGGATCATGAGAGTTCGAAAAAGGGTTGGCATGATACCCGCTCTCGATGACTGGATAAAGGCTGAATTGAACAAAATCTGAACAGTTATTCTGTTATCGCCAGCGGTTTGGTTGGCCGCGGCGCAGTCAGAAAACCGCCGTCAATGCAGAATCGGTGAAGCGGTTCACTCCGGGGAGTGAAAACTCAGGCTGTAATTCACCGCTTTCGGGCCTGGGTCGAGAATATCCAGCGCGATGTGGATCGGTGTTTGTGGTGGCATTTCCGCCAGCCCTTCGAGATCGCCACTGAGGTATTCGCCGGGTTTGAAGCGACGACTGGCTATCAGATGGCCATTGAGGTCGGCAAAGCGCAGCTCCAGCAGCGGAAACGGCTGGGAGAACGTCGCCCGGTTATAGATGATCGCATCGACCACCAGTGCGCCGCTGAACTCCGGGTGGCTGCGCACCACCAGGTTGCTGCTCTTGATTCTGGCGATGTCGACTTTGGATGGCACCGTGCAGCCAATTTGCGGGCAGACCTGCTGAAACCAGGGGCGGTACTGATCCTGCCGCGCCAGCTCATCGAAATGATAGGCAATGTATTGGCCGGCAAGGCCGCCGGCCGCCAACAGCACCAACAGCAGCCAGAGCAGGCGTCGGCCCCAGGGCGAGCGGCGCTTTTGCCAGTCCAGTTGTAGCGGATCGTCGGTCAGGTCCTGCAGGACTTCAGCGCGCACGCCCGGTTCGGCGCGTTCACGCTGTTTGCGCAAAGGCTCGACCGCTGGCAGATCGTCCTCATCGCTGTCGTCGCTGGCGGACAAACGTTCGCGGCGGGCATGTGGATCAATCGGATCGTGCAGGCGCAGTTGCGGGATCGCCGGTTCGTCGTCCAGGTCCACCGGTTCCAGCGACAGCGAAGGTTCGGTGCGCGCAGGCTTGAGTGGTTCTGGCTCGACAATCTCGGATTCGGCAGCGAGCTCGGGCTCATGTTCGGGCAAATGCTCGTCGTCGCGAGCGCTGAACAGGCTGTCGCGCCATACCGGTTCATCGGTTTCGTGGTTGTCACGGCGGGCGCTCAAGGCGTCTTCCCGCGGGCGACCGAATTCCGTGGTCGGCTGGATTTCACGTTGCTCGAGGCGGGCGAGTTCTTCGTCCAGATCGAGGCTGTCGAGGTCCAGATCCGAGGCGCTCCATTGCTTTTGGCTGATGGCGCGTGGTGCGGGTGTTTCGGCGACGGACGGAGGTTCTGCCGCAGGCGTTGGTGCCGGGCTCGGCGCCGGTTCGCCCAAGGGGGGCGCGACCGGTGTCACCGCGTCCTTGCCGGCGTGTTGCTCAAGCAGCTGTTTGGCGGCGTTGAACACTTGCAGGCAGGAGCCGCAGCGAACCACCCCGCGGGCCACGCTCAATTGAGCATGGCTGACACGGAAGCTGGTTTGGCAATGCGGGCACTGGGTGACGAAACTGTCGGTCATGCGGCGATCCGGATTATGCAGGCGGACATATTAGCGCCGACGGCCGGTGATGCGCACCCAGCCATCGCGATTGGCGATCGGGTCGAGATCGAAGTCCTGTGCATAAGCGGCGGCCACTTCATCACCTTGTTCGGCGAGGATACCCGACAGCGCCAGACGTCCACCGGACTTGACCAGCCCGGACAGCTGCGGCGCCAGAGAAACCAGCGGGCCGGCGAG